>JBIPMI010000173.1:0-6713 GCA_044369215.1 Bacteroidia bacterium
AATTGAACTTGAATTCACAGGCAATTCAGCTATTTCAACCCCATTATTATAAAGAGCAATTCTACTTAAATTAGCATGATTCCCTAAACTCAATCCAAGTGAATTTAAGGTCGTTCCAACAGCATCTGCATCAGAAGAACTACCACCATCTCTCAATTGAAAACGAGCCAACTCAATACTATTAGATAAGGTTAAATTATTCGTTTCAACATAATTTTTATAATTGATGTTTTCAATTTCAGTAAAACTAACATCAACAGAAATATCTGAGCTTATAGAATTAGAAGCTCCAGTTGTAATCGTATCTATTACTCCTGGATTTAATGTATTAAAGTTTGTATTTGAAGAAGTACCATTATACGCATAAATAGCAAAATGATACCTTGTTCCTGATGACAAATTTGCTACTCTAATACTATCGCCTGTTATCAATCCATTATACACAATTTTTTGTCCTACACCCAATTCAGTTGCTGTTGAAAAATCAACAGTTCCATTAACTAAACTATAATTTGTTCCATCTACTGGGATTGCCGAAACAGCATTATTTTCTCTAGCTACTAATATGTAAGAAGTTCCAGATCCGCCACCAAACTCTAAAGTAATATGAGATGAAGAGATTGATCTTACTGCTGTAATTGAAGGTTGTGAATTTGGAGCTTCAGGCAAAATATTAAAAACCCAACTTGGTACAGTAGTTATTTGACTTGCACTACTAGTCCAGTTAATTGATGTATTAATTTTGGTAAACAATTCAGAATTTGTTCCTGTAATATTTGCTGTATTATTGGTATAATAAGCATTAGCCTGGGCGATATTGAAAGCATTGATTCCAGCACTTAAATACTTAGGTAAATAAGAATTTGTAGTAACACTTGCAACTGAGCCAGTACTTGTCCAATTTGCACCAGTCATAGCACCCTGTAATAAACTTGTCACTCCTCCTGAAACGCCCCAATTTCCTTGGAAAACAAAAATTTGCTCTCCTGATGCATTTAAGCCAAAATTAGTTGGAGCATTTGAATTCCAACCGGTTCCAGCAATAGTCATACCATTGTTCCAACTGATAATAGTTCCGGGATTGATTGTTGAGGGAGCAGTATAAATTAAAACCCCTTCTGTGTTCATTTGGGTTGAATCATTCGAATAACCATTGTCAGTAAATTTAATTACCGTATTTGCAGGAATTGAGTTTAAAGCTACAAATGAAATTGCATCTGTAGTACTCGTATTAAAACCAATTAACGCAATATCTCCATTAGTTAAATTTGTTATACTTCCTAATACTGATACATTTTGTGAAGTAGCTCCTGTACTAGTAATCTCAATATTAGTTCCATTGGTTTGAGCTTGATTACTTAAGGAACTAGGATTATATCTAACATAAATATTTGTTGCAGTTACTGTGCCTGATACAGGAGTCAATAAAATTGGATTAGTTGAATTAAAACTTCCACCTGAAAATGTAGAAATTTCATATCCTGCCGGAGGAACTATACTAATATTATTTGTTAAATTTACCCCTGATACCGTTAAAACCTGCTCTGCAGAAGGCGTATTGATTGCATTGGTTACAAATTCATTTAATGTACCAACGGTTAATGTTGGCGAATTATTAACAGTACTTTTTAATACGATATCATCTATTCTAATTGAAGCAGAACCAGTTTTAACAAATCTAATTCTCAAACCATTTAGTTGGGCTGCAGCAGGTAAACTTAGAATTTTTGATAAATACCAGCCAGTTGTAGCATTAGTAGCTTCATTGAATAATGCTGAAGATGTATTGGCAAGTGTTACCCATGATGTACCATTCCAATAATCAACTGAAAATGTTGCATGTAAACTGGCACTTTCTTTACGGTAGCCAAATTGTAAAGTTAATCCACTTTGTGATGCTGTATTAATTGATTCAATTGAAAAACCATAGGCTCCGGAAGTTGAAGTTAAAAAAACATTACCACCACCAGAAACTCCAGTATATCCGCTTGAAGCACTAGAGGTTCTAATATCTCCCGAGTTGGTTTGACCGCCATTTGAATAAGTTAAGGTTCCTTTATTTTGAAATGTGGCAGGTGCAGTCCCGTTTGAGTAGTTAACAATAGATGTTGTTCCTGAAGGTGTTCCTAAGTTTTCTGAGAAAATGGTGGTTGATTGTGCCATCGAAAATTGGACAAAAAACACAGATACCAAAAGCACAAAATACTTAAATAAATTAGTTGAAGAGAATTTTAAATGATTTAATTTTCTTTTGTAGAAATTCATACTTGAAAGTTTTCTCAAAAGTAATAAATTAAGTGGGACTTAGCTCGATGCCAAAGATTATGAAATCATGAGGAAATAGTTAAAATCTTTTAATTAAAATTTAAAGAATATTTAAGATAAACTTAGTGTTAATTTAAATTTATTAAAACATCAATTTATTGCCATTTTCATCTGCGCATAAACTTTATAACCTTTAATTTTTTCACCGGTTACAATTGGTGCTAAAATCGACTCCATCACACTATTAATTTTCAAAGGAGTTGATTCCTCTTTTAGGATATCAAAGTCTAATTGTACTTTAATATTAACATAAGCATAACCAATATAAGCGCCGGGTTCATATATAATCACATTTTGTTCTTTATGATTACGTCCTTTTCCTACAATATAAAACGCTTTTTTTTCTGCTGTCAGTTGATCAAAAAACAACTGAGCTTTTTTATTGTATTCAACAATATTTTCTTTTACCATACATAAGCCATCACAAATATCATTTTTCACTGAAATGCATTCACCTGGATTGGTTTGGTGGTTGCATAATTTGGGACACAAGCTGAATTCATCAATTAAACTCTGCATATAAGCAAGTGCAGCATGACGAGAGCCAAAAGTTACCAATGGTCGTTGTTCCCTTCTAACTTTATCGATACCAAAACGAATTTTTCCATTTTGATCTAAATAATCAAACAATCCATAAACTGCCTGAACCCGTTTTTGAGCCTTGTTTTCGTCGGGCCAAAGCCTTCTGATCTCGTGGCTTTCAAGTAGCATAGCCATCAATTCATTTCCTGTGCTCACATAACTTAATCCATGAACCTCTCTAAACATATTCTGTTTTTGAGCCCCTTTTAAACTTCCACTAAAATGAGATGAAATTCTTGATTTAATATTTTTAGCCTTACCAACATATAAAGCCAAACCTTTTGAATCAATAAAATAATAAACCCCTGCTGTTTTAGGCAATTTTTCAAAATCCTCCCTGGGTAAATTAGGAGGAAGTAATTGTTCTTTTGAACCCTTTTTCAAACTTTCCTCAATAACATTTTCAGTATCATTTTCCAACAAATAATGAAACAATTGAAGGGTTGCCATAGCATCTCCTCCGGCTCTATGTCTGTTACTAAGCGGAATATCTAAAGATGCACAAATATTTCCTAATGAATAAGATCTATATCCTGGAACAATTTTTCTGCTTAAACGAACAGTACACAATTTTTTAGATTGATAAGGAATACCAACTAGTTCAAATTGATGTTTAATAAAACTATAATCAAAGTTCACATTGTGTGCAACAAAAATATTCCCATCTAAAATCTCCTTTAGCTTGGGTGCAATGTCTCCAAATGTGGGAGCATCTTGAACCATTTCATTAGAAATGCCGGTAAATGCCTGGATGTATGGAGGAATCGATATCTCGGGATTTACCAATGTTTCAAACTGATTAATCACATTTTTACCATCACTTACATAAACAGATATCTCTGTTATAGCATTAGCCGATGGATGGCCACCGGTTGTTTCGATATCTATTATTGCATACACTGCTTCAAATATAAATTTTAAGCTATTTTGGCCGGACTATTTAATTGTTAACCTATTAACAAAATTTTCACAAAATTGTATAGCGTAAAAAATCCCTCATAATCTGAAAGGTATTTAACTCAAATTCATTTCTACTCCAAATTAGGCGTTAATGAAGCTAAACTTTTAAATAAAACTCGATTTTATATCAGTTTTGGACATAATTTCTAATAAATTTGAAATTCAATTAAAAAAAACAGCATCATGAAAGGTACAGGAATTGCATTGGTAACGCCATTTAAAGAAGATTATTCAATTGATTTTGATGCATTATCAAACATCATTGAACATTGTATAAATGGTGGTGTGGAATACCTTGTTGCGCTTGGAACAACAGGAGAAACAGCTACATTAACCAAAGAAGAGAAAAAACAAGTTTACCAATTTATACAATCACAAGCAAAAGGCAGAGTTGCTTGTGTTGCCGGTATTGGTGGTAATTATACTTCCGAAATTATTGATACAATTCAATCTTTTGATTTTACAGGATATGATGCCATATTATCTGTAAGTCCTTACTATAACAAGCCCAATCAGGATGGCATTTATTTACATTATGATGCTATTGCCAATGCATCACCTAAACCTGTAATTTTATACAATGTACCTGGCAGAACAGGTAGTAATATGTCGATTGCCACTACTTTAAAACTAGCCGAACACAGCAATATTATTGCAATTAAAGAAGCAAGTGGAAATGCGGAACAATTCATGGATTTAATTCATGGAAAACCGGACTCATTTGAAATTATAAGTGGAGATGATAACCTAACTCTACCCTTTCTAGCTATGGGAATGAATGGCGTGATTTCTGTAATTGGACAGGCCTATCCAAAGGAGTTTTCAGAAATGGTAAGATTGGGTTTAAAAGGAGATTTTGAATTGGCAAAGAAATTACATTACCAATTGTATCCAATGATGAAAGCCATTTTTTATGATGGAAATCCAGGTGGTATTAAAGCTGTCATGAGTATGATGGGCCTATGCAAAAATGTAGTAAGATTACCGTTGGCACCCGTAAAGCAAGATGTCTACAACACACTCAAATCACTGATGTAACACCGCGATTCATCGCGGTGCATGCACAGCAAAGCTGTGTGTAAATATAACATTGCGAAGCAATGCCTGATGATAAAATAAAATTGCTTTGCAATTTGGGCACCGGGTTAAATCGTGACACCGCGATAAATCGTGACACCGCGATAAATCGTGACACCGCGATAAATCGTGACACCGCGATAAATCGCGGTGCTACAGACGAATGATTCTATAAATTTTTACATATTCTCCCGATTCCAATCGCAGAAAATACATGCCGGATATCAGATTTGCTGTTGAAACATCAACCAGTAGTCTGTTTGAAATATCAATGAATTCTTCCAATTTAAGTTCGCCCAAAATGTTTAATATTTGAAGTTTAATCGGAGTATCAAAATTGCTTTTAAACTTCAATGTAATTTGGCTCTCAAAAGGATTTGGATATATCAAATCCAATTCCCATGGAAGATCTATTGCTACAGAAATAGTTTTACTAAAACTGAACTTACCATCGTAATCAACTTGTTTGAGTCTATAATAAACCAATGAAGGAAGATTCTTAATACCATCATCAATAAAACTATATTTTAGAATGATATTGGAGTTTCCATTGGCCTTTATTGAATCTATTTTATAAAATGTTTCAGCATTCTCCCCTCTTTGAATTTCAAAAAAATTATTATTTACTTCAGAAGCTGTTGTCCAGTTTAATAAAACTTCATTTTCTGATACTTGTTTCCCCTCAAAACTCAGCCATTCTACTGGTAAAGTTTGTGTATTTAATGTTAAGGCTCTTCTATTCGAATAAATTGTTTGTAATCCCTGTGCATTGTACTCAATCACTTTTATTGAATAATTTTGGTTCGCAACTAATCCAGTAATATTGACAACAGAGCCGGTATCATTGAATACAACAAATGCTCCATTGCCTAATGAGGCGCCATTTCCATAAACAGAAGAAGCTATATAACTCATTCCATCTGCAAGTTGAATTGAAGTATTAACTCCGGGCTGAATCACAACAATTCGTTTTTCACCACTTCCTTTTTTTAAAGTAAATGAAATTTGCTGATTATTAATCGAGGTAAATTGCAGATTGGAAGGAGAACTCAAAGGCTCATAAAGTAAATCACACAACCATGAGAAATTTTGCTCATTGTTTTGAAGTTGTGCTTTATGAAAAATATTCATCTCATAAACTCCGGAACTTAAACCGGTTTCAAAAATTTGCTCAAAATTATCTCTGAAATTATCGCCTTTCGTAGCAGGTAATGAAGGCAAATTTGGGTTCAGAATAAAGGGCAATGCAACAGTAGTTCCTTGATTCACTAAACGCATATCCAAATCATTTACCAATTTTAAAGTTGTATCATTATAAGCAGGATTAGCAGTTACAGCTTTCGGATCTGTCCAGCAAATACTGGCTTTTAAAGTATCTGTTTGATTGTTTATTCTTACTTTAATTTTAATGGTATCATTCTGAAGCAACTTCAATTCATCTATTCCATTTGAACTCCTTAAGCCCATATAATTTGCTGCCTTAGGGAAATTTGGAACTCCCCAACCACAATCATAATTTGGTCCGGGTATATTCAATTTACAATTCCTTGCTGTATGTAAAACCAATCCCTTTAATGATGCTGATTTTAAAAATCGACCCGTTAATTGTTGATTGTATTCTTGTAAAAGTATCAATGAACCAGCAACATTTGGCGCAGACATTGAGGTTCCACCCAATAAAGCATAAGCAGAATCATTGGTTGAAGTAGAACTTAAAACCAATCCGCTTGCAGCAACTAAATCCGGTTTTATTCTGCCATCATCAGTTG
>JBIPMI010000174.1:0-6703 GCA_044369215.1 Bacteroidia bacterium
GGAAATACAGATATTCTTTTTTTAAACAGAAGAGGAAGTAAATTAAGCAGGGTGATGATATTTTACATCTTAAAAGATTTAGCTAAAGCAGCGGGCATTAAAAAAACAATTAGCCCACATACATTACGACATTCGTTTGCTAGTTCTTTGGTTGAAGCTGGCGCAGATTTAAGAGCAGTGCAACAAATGTTAGGACATGAAAGCATTACAACCACCGAAATCTATACGCATATCGATAGAGCTTATCTGCATGATACCATATTGCAATTTCACCCAAGGGCAAAGAAATAAATATAGTTTAATTTCTAGTGTAAATCGTTTTACCAACTCGATTTATATGAGCTATTAAGTCTGGATTAATTATTTGCTGATAAAGACTTAAATCGAATTTATAAGGCAGTAACAAATCATCAAATTCACTTTCTATTTTAAACAAAAAAGATAAATTTAACTCATTTCCAAAAAGAGTAAAATCTAAGTCTGAATTTGACTTATTACTCCCAATTGCTCTTGAGCCAAATAACACAACTTTTTCAATCTCTTTATAATGAGAGAAAACTTCAATAATTTTCTTTTGCTCTATCTCTTTTATTCCTGAAATCAGCATTAGTTGAACAGATTTGATTGGTCTTTAGATAATTTTTCTTTCATTACAAATTTAAAATCAACAAATGCAAAATAATACTCATTTAGGATTTTGTTATAAATTTCATTTGCTATTGATTCATTATAAGTATGGGAGGTTTTGTTTCTACTTCCAATCATTTCCATCCAAATCTCACCTTTGGTAATTAAATTTAATTGGAAAGCCTCTCTAATTGCATCACGACTGCCGCCAACCTGAGAGTTACCTTGAAAAAAGGCATAATCCTTCATAACATTCCAAGCAAGTTCGTGTGTATATTCAAATCTTTGAATTAATCCTTCCTTAATCAATTCTGACAATACGACTTCATTCTCAATAGGACTATTTGCTTGAATTAATTGATTGATGTAATCAACAGATTGTTCAAGTTTATTTAATGCTTTAACAAAATTTGAAAAGCGTTGTTCCCACCTAATGCCTTCTTCCATATTTTTTGAATTCATGCCAAATTTAAACCATTTGATTTAAATATTCAGCAAGTGTAAAAACCAAAGATTGTATTTTAAGTTAATCTGTTCATGAAAGGCATCAAAAAGGAAAATCTTCCATTCAAAATTTGTCTTGTTTGCTCCAAACCTTTTTCCTGGCGTAAAAAATGGGAGAAAAACTGGGATGAAGTGAAGTATTGCAGTGATAAATGTAGAATGAATAAACATGAAAAAAACGTTTAAAAGAAGTCTGGTTTGGTTTTCAAACAATTTACGTACACAGTCAAATCAGCTTATTCAGGAAGCTATCAATTTAAGTGAATCTATTTTGTTTGTTTTTATTGTTGATGAAAGACAGGAATTGAAAAATGATTGGGGCTTAAGCAAAATGGGACCATTCAGAAAAAAACACCAAATAGATGCCCTATTAGACTTAAAACAACAATTGCAGTTAAAAGGAATCCAAATACATATTTACAAAGGCAATCCAACTATTCTCATTCCTGAAATTTGTAAAAGAAATGAAATTGAAATTATATTCAAACAGTTTGATTTTGCCCATGATGAAATACAAGACAATGAGCTCATCTTTAATAAAAGCGGAATAAAAATTAAATTTATCGACGACAATTACCTGATTCCAATTCATGAACTTGGGTTTCCCTTACAAAAGCTACCTGATGTTTTTACGCAGTTTAGAATCAGTGTCGAAAAAAACATGCCTGTTTTTAATAAACCTAATTTGATTCAGCTATCAGATTGTGATGTTTTGATTGATGAAAATACAGGAGAATTTAATGTTATTCAATCAGAATCTACTGAAAAAGTAAATGGAGAAACAAGGGCATTATCTCACCTAAAAACATACATTGAATCTGGTCACGCACGCCATTATAAAGAAACAAGGAATGGTTTAATCAATGATTCAGATTCCACTAAGCTCTCGACATTTTTGGCAATGGGCTGTTTAAATGCAAAAACAGTAATGTATCATATAAGAGAACATGAAAATGAATTCGGAGCCAATGAATCAACTTATTGGATTTGGTTTGAATTGTTATGGCGTGATTATTTTAGAAATGTATCAGCCAAATTTGGAAAGAAAATTTTTCTACAAAACGGAATCAAACATCAAACAAACAAAAAGAAATTTAACCCTGAACTATTTAAAAAATGGACATTGGGAGAAACCGGAGAAGCTTTTGTTGATGCAAATATGAAAGAGCTTTTACAAACAGGTTGGATGAGTAATAGAGGTCGGCAAAATGTGGCATCATACTGGATTCACGACTTAAACATGGACTGGAGACCAGCAGCAGCATGGTTTGAACATCAGCTGATAGATTATGATGTATATTCAAATTATGGCAACTGGATTTACCTTGCAGGAGTAGGGAACGACCCAAGACCCAATCGGAAATTCAACATCAAAAAACAAGCAGAGCAATACGACCCTCAAGGAGAATATGTGAGAAAATGGCTAAAAAAATAAAAATAGCAGGTATAGATTATGGCAGCAAACTGGCAGGAACAACTGCTATTGCCATGTTAGATGAGCATGGAAAATTCAGCTTAATTCAATCTCAAAAAAATGAAGATGCAGATGAAATGATTATTCAAATGATTGAATCGTTTAAACCTGAACTAATTGCTCTAGATGCACCTTTAAGCTTGCCAAAAGGATTGTATAGTGGTAACCCAAATGATGATTTCTTCTACCGCGAAATTGACAAAGAATTAAAGGCAATGTCGCCCATGTTTTTAGGTGGATTAACAGCCAGAGCGATGAAAATAGCAGCTATCTGTAAATCTAAAAATATTGAAATAATTGAATCATATCCTGCCGCCTTTATTAAAGCAGAAAACCTTCAGGAAATTTATCTAAAAAAGGACAATTCAAGCATCACAAATTTTCAAAAACAAACTCTTAATCAATTTCAATTTAAACTTCCAAAACTATCAAACTGGCACGCACTGGATGCTTGTATTTGTTTGGAAATTGGAATCCGTAAAACAAAACAGACTGCCCGTTTTAAAGGAAATAATTCAGAAAAAATCTGGTTTTAAAATTATCCGAGAAGCAAGAGGTATCCTTAACAAAATGAAAAAGTTTTTTTTGATTAACTTGCAGCGATGAAACAATTAGCCTTTGTGGCAATAGGTGGTATGATTGGAGCAAGTTTAAGGTATTTAATATCAATGCTTACCAAATCATTTTATGAAGGAGATTTTCCTTTTGCTACGCTATTTATCAATGTATTGGGTTGTTTTTTTATTGGTTTGATTTATTCAAATTTCAACCAAAACAGTTCTTTTGAGTGGATAAAACCGCTTTTAATTACCGGAGTTTTAGGAGGCTTTACAACCTTTTCCGCATTTTCATACGAAGGCATTCAATTGTTTCAATCACAAAAATTAATGGCAGCTATCATTTATATTGTTTTAAGCAATTCGCTTGGCTTAATAGCAGCATACGGCGGGACTTTCATCCAATTATCGAAATAAAATGAAAGGAAAAGTAATTAAATCAACCGGCAGCTGGTACCAGGTTCTCAATGAAAATGGAGCTATCATTTCATGCAGAATTAAAGGTAAATTCAGGTTGGATGGAATTAAACATACCAATCCAATTACTGTTGGAGATGTTGTTCATTACGAAATGGAACCCGGTCAGGAAAATGCTGTTATTCATAAAATTGATGAGCGTAAAAATTATATCATCAGAAAATCAAATAACCTTTCTAAACAAACCCATATTATAGCAAGTAATCTTGATCAGGCAGTTTTAATTGTAACCATGGCTTTTCCAAGAACATCGCTAGGTTTTATTGATAGATTTTTACTGACCTCAGAAGCTTATCACATTAAACCGATTATAGTTTTTAATAAACAAGATTTAATGCAAAGTGAATTCAAATCTTTGCAGGATTATGTCATCAATCTTTATGAAAAAATTGGCTATTTGTGTTTAAAAACTTCGGTGACTGACAATACCGGAATTAAAGAATTACAAGACATTTTAAAAGATAAAACTAGCTTATTAAGCGGACATTCAGGTGTTGGAAAATCGAGTTTGGTTAATGCCATTCAACCCGGCTTGAACCTAAAAACCACTCATATTTCAAATTATTCAAATAAGGGACAGCATACAACCACCTTTGCAGAAATGCATCCTCTTGAAATGGGTGGATTTATTATTGATACACCAGGAATCAGAGAGTTTGGACTGGTAGATTTTGATAAACCTGAAATCTCACATTATTTCAAAGAAATTCAACCTTATATTGGCTCATGCAAATTCAATAATTGTATACATGTAAATGAGCCCGGATGCACTGTTTTAAATGCGGTTGCCGAAGGAGATATATCGGAGGAACGTTACCACAGTTACCTCAGCATTTTAAACAATGAAGATATTTACGAATAATGAGAGTAGTGATTCAAAGAGTTGGTGAAGCCGAGGTAAAAGTTGATGGTGAAACCATTGGAAAAATTGGTTCTGGATTATTGGTACTGGCAGGATTTGAAGCCAATGACAATCAGAAAGACCTCGAATGGATGAGTGGTAAAATCTGTAAACTCCGTATTTTTAATGATGAAAACGGCGTGATGAATATCAGTGTAAAAGATGCCGTTGGAGATATTCTGCTTGTAAGTCAGTTTACCTTACACGCAGATGCGCAAAAAGGAAACAGGCCATCTTATATCAAAGCAGCACGACCTGAAATTGCCATTCCACTTTACGAACAATTCATTAAACAATTGGAATTTGATTTAGGAAAATCAATTCAAACCGGAAGATTTGGAGCCGATATGAAAGTAAGTTTAATGAATGATGGACCGGTTACTATTTTATTGGATTCTAAAAAAGACCTAAACGCATGACCATAGAAGAAGCACAGCAACAAGTTGATGAATGGATAAAAACAGTTGGCGTTCGTTATTTTAACGAACTTACCAATACAGCAATATTGATGGAAGAAGTAGGTGAACTCGCCAGAATTATGGCAAGAAAATACGGCGAACAATCCTTTAAAAACAATGAGTCCGACAAAGACATGGCCGATGAAATGGCTGATATCATGTGGGTTCTGATTTGTTTAGCCAATCAAACAGGAGTAAACCTAACTGAAGCCTTTCAAAAAAACATGGATAAAAAAACCAAAAGAGATAGCAATAGGCATAAGGAAAATCCGAAATTGAACTCATAAAAAAATCCCGCAAATGCGGGATTTTTTAGTTTTTATAAATACCTTCAATTCTATGCTTCACGGGGTCTTTAAATTTGGTTCTTTGAAATCCACTTTTCACAAAACCTTTGTTCACCTCATAAAACAATTCCTTACCAGATTCATATAAATTATTCGATTCTTCAAAATAAAACTTTAGACTTTGTGGTGTTTCGTTTCTAAAAACTATTTCTACTTTTTTTAAATCCACTCCCTTTTGTGATGATTCGTAAATTAAAACAAATGAACCTGAATCAAGTTTGATTTCTGATTTTTTAAATGCACCAACATATGCAGGTTTGTTTAAATCCAATTCCAGAAAATCGTTTAGTTCCTTTTCTGCATTGAATTTTATTAAAACCTGAGAATCTGTTTTATTGTCGTATAAAAAAGTTTTATTCAGGCTTGAAAAGTTTTGTTTTACTTGATTTTTTTCTCCTTCAAAAAACGTGGGAACATCAAATAACAATTCTTTATTAAGATCGGTCTCACGGCATGAAACCAAAGCAAATAAAACCAGCAAAAAAACTAATCGCATAATAAAATTTCTCCGCCCATTTCTTTTGGTTGAGGAATACCCATCATTGCCAATGCTGTTGGAGCTAAATCTGCCAATTTACCATTTTTAATACGATGAGTAATTTCGTTTTCAATTAATAACAATGGAACATCATTGGTTGTATGTGCCGTGTTTGGCGTACCATCCTCAATATTTATCATGTATTCTCCATTACCATGATCAGCAGTTACTAATAAACTATAACCATTTAGCAAAGCAGCTTTTACTACTCTTCCTAAACAATCATCAACTTTTTCAATGGCCTTTATTTCTGCAGGAATTACACCTGTATGTCCAACCATATCAGGATTAGCGAAATTGACAACCATAAAATCCGCTTCATTTTTTTTGATTTCACCCAATGTAAATCCACATACTTCTTCAGCACTCATCTCCGGTTGTAAATCATAAGTTGCAACTTTTGGTGATGGCGCCATATGCCTTACTTCACCATCAAATGGCGTTTCTCTTCCACCACTAAAAAAGAAAGTTACATGCGGATATTTTTCCGTTTCTGCAATACGAACCTGCTTTTTACCATTGGCTTCCAACACTTCACCCATGGTATTATTTAATTCAATATCAGGAAAAACAACTTCAACATTTTTAAATGTTTTGTCGTAATCTGTAAGTGTAATATACTTCAAATCCAAAGGTTTCATGGCCTGTTCAGGGAATTCCTGTTGGGTTAAAGCCATTGTAATTTCTCTGCCTCTATCAGTTCTGAAATTGAAATTTACAACAACATCTCCGTCCTTAATTGTGGCTATATCTTTTCCATTTTCCTGCAGGATGATTGGTTTTAAAAATTCATCAGTTTCATCTGCTGAATATTTGGATG
>JBIPMI010000176.1:0-6680 GCA_044369215.1 Bacteroidia bacterium
AAACTCCAATGTGAATTTTCCAGGTAATACTTCAGGTCTGTTAAATGGTGATTCCATTTTATTGTTATATACATATTCATCAGCCTGTCCATTTACTGTTTTAATTTCAGCATAAAACTTATTACCCGTTTGTTTCACATTACCTAACCACATAGCACCTATTGGTAAATGGAAACTTTGAGTATCCAGGAAATTAAGATTTCCTGTCCAGGTAAAAGTTTGTTTTTCACCACTATTTACCCAATACAAAACTTCTACTTGAGTTATTTTTGAAAGACCAGTATTTTGAATAGTGATTTGAGGTTTAGAACAAGCAGGATTTAATCGCGTATAAAGCACTTTATCACTTGGTTGTTGAATATCATAAATTCTAGCATCCAGATTAAAACTAGGATCTCCATAAGTTACCAATTGATGTGCAATATGGTACCGATAATCACCACCAGATTTTGGAGGTAATGAACTTGCATAATCTAAACTAAATTTAGAACCTGGATTTAATTTAGAAGTAATATTAAACTCCTTCAGTAATGACCTTTCACCAGGGCACCAACCTTCTCTATCATAAACCCATGTACCTCCTTGAGGGAAAACCGGATTCTTAGAACATTCACTATAAATTCTCCAAACATAATCGGTATCACCAGCATTGATATTTAACATGTGATTAACCACACCACCATTCGCTTCAAACTCACCTTCTGCGCCATGTCCGGTAATTGTTGACCTCAATTTAAAACTCTTTCCTATACCTAATGTGGGTACATCAACAGCAAAGTAGCGTGAGTTGTTATTAATACTACCAATTCCAGCAGCACCTGTCCTGTTGGTTCCTTGCCAGATTTGATTGAACTCAAGCACAGGTCGTGGAGGTGTACCCACTACAAACCAAAATTCAAGGTCCATTTGTTCCTGGTTCTGCCCACCCAATGCCATTAAAATTCTCTTTTTTCCTTTTAGTAATGGCGCAAAATCTGTCACATCAAAATACCATGTTCTACCGTTTTGACCAAAATTTAAACCAATTCCATAAGGAGTAACAAAAGACATAATTTCATTATAAAACGGAAATCTTCTATAGTAGTTTAAGTTACTAACCTGAAAAATACCATCTTCTAAAACATCAATAGAATCAAGCAATTCCATTGTTTCACCATCAAATATTTTAGAATAAAAGGCTGGGTAATATTGAGTAAAAACTGTATCTAATTTAATTTCATCACTTGCTAAAGGAATTTGATTAGCCTTAGAATTGATGCTATATTTTTGAATAGCTGACTTTTGAAATGGTAAGGAATCCAACACAAAAACATCTGAAATTTGAGTTACATAATCTCCTTTAATCAATGAAACTTTTGGTCTTATTTCACTTA
Organism: Bacteroidia bacterium; assembly: GCA_044369215.1. Taxonomy (GTDB): domain Bacteria; phylum Bacteroidota; class Bacteroidia; order UKL13-3; family UKL13-3; genus CAISCU01. Next base: position 1,374 of record JBIPMI010000176.1, read on the forward strand.
ATTTAAAAGAACGATTGAGCTCTTCTCCCCTATCATATGTCCAAGAAAAGTTTTCACCATTAACTAAAACATTACTAATTAAATTACGCATTTGATTCCCTGAAGCCTCATTCATTGGGTAGTATGAAACCAAATTTTGAGTCATTGGATGAAATTGATTTGGGTTACTAAACATCCAATCTTTAATTAGACTATCAGGAATTTCTTTATTCCAAAATGATAAATCATTGATTTTACCTTTATAATTTCCACCACCTGTTTGATCTTTACCAAGTAGTAAATTTAGAATATTCATTAACTTGGTTTTACCTGTTCCTGAATGCCAAAGGTTTCCATTTAGGTAAATTTTCATTGAACCTGTAGTTGCATTTTTAGTGAAAGTCCAATGGTTCCACCTTCCACCTTGTTCCTCCGGAGTAGCAATTTTGTTGATTCTATCATATCCTCCGGCAGCATAACCACAATCAAAATAGATGTTATTGCTACCATGAGGAAGGTGAATATTCAATTGTCTTTCACCTTGATTAATTGGATATGCATATAAAATTGAATTAGAAGCCGGCATTAGGCTTGCTTCACCATAAGCCCAAAACTGAATGGTAAATTCTTTATTTATGCTTGAAAAACCAATAGTATCAAGCCTGGCAAAGCCTTGATTTTTTAAATCAACTGCATAGTTATTATGAGTTGAAATGGAACTTCCTAAAAATGCAAAATCAACTTTAAACTGAAGTGAATTTTGTGGAACAGAATTCGTAAAAGATAGTTCAACAATTACATTACTTGAACCATCCCAATTAAAGGAATTAAAAAACTGAAGTTGATTTTCACCAGTAACAAACTGAGTGGATTTGTTATAAACCTCTACAAAACCATTGGTGTGAGGTTTTCTATCATTTAAAACGTTTAAAGAATCGTGCTTCATTTTGATTTTTAGAAAAGCAAGATTTGAACCTGAGCCTTCAACAAACAAACTAATTCCTTTAATATTACCTACAGACATTCCTGCATTGAGTAATTCAGATGCAAGAATAATAAACTGTATTTTACCTGAATTTTGAGATGCATTCAACATCAATTCTGAGCTTAAACTGCCAGTCCCAAGGGTATATTTTGTTTCTGATTTTATTGAATCGATTCTTACATTTTTTTGTTTAAAACGATAATAATTGTATGGTGCATTTAGAGCATATTTAAAACTGTTTCCCGTAAAATTTGAGATTACATAATTTGGCTGTGTATTGAGTGCTTCCTCTACCTTTGACGAATCAACAATATAAGTATTACAACTATAATCCCATTCTCCACAGCCTTGATCTCTGTTAGTACTATTTGAAACCAATCCGTTTTTGCAACGCATATTGTATTTAAGAATAATCTTCTCATAGCTGAGATTGTTATCCGGAAAAATGGCAAAAGTATCTCTATTGTTGCTGCCATAATGAAAGGTTTTCACCTTTATGGTATCGCCAATATTCTGGGCATTAGAGGAATAGCCAATGGCAAAAAGTAAAAGAATTAGTATTATTTTTTTCAAAGCTGAATAAGTTTAATCTACCAAATATATAAGAAAATGCGGTATTTATTTGTCAAAATCTAAATCAACAAACAAGGAATATATTTATAAAAAAAGGGATGATACAAGAATATAATTAAGTGGAAAAAATATTAAGAATTAAAATTTTGAATTAAAATTAGATTTGAAGAATATGAAAATAAAACTAATCATATTTCACTTGGCGTTTCTTTTAGGTTTTGGACTTCAAGCTCAAAAAATAAATTGGGTTGAATCATTTGGTGGAAAAAGTTTTGATATAGGAAGAAACATAGTTTTAGACCCTGCTGGAAATTCAATTATTCTTGGTGGATTTAGTGATACTTGTTATTTCAACCAAACTAATTTTCAAGTTTCTAATGGTGGTTACGATATTTTTATCAGCAAACAAAACTTAACTGGTAACATTATTTGGTCGTATGGATTTGGAAACCAAGGCTACAATAAAGCAGAATCAATTACCTGTGACGCAAATGGAGATATTTATGTTGTTGGAAATTTTACAGGTACTATAGATTTTAATCCAGGAATTGGATTTGATACTTTAAGTCCATGGATTCAAAGCACAGGTTATGTATTAAAGATTAGCTCGACAGGTAATTTTGTTTGGGTTAAAAGAATTGGTGGATTTTTATCTGACAATTCAATTCCAATTGGGGCCATTGCAGAAACTAATATGATTAAATACGATCACAATGGATGTTTAATTATAGGAGGAAGATATGAAGGTGCCCTTGATTTTGATTTCAGTCCGAATAAAGATAGTATCATTCAAGGAATGGGAAATTATATCCTAAAAATAGATACAAATGGGAATTTTAATTGGGTAAGAATTATTAAAGATATCGACGTAAATGAATTATTTACTGCAATTCAAACAGATAAATTTGGAAATATCTTCTCGGCAGGAATGTTTCAAGGAAGCATAGATTTTGACTTAGGTCCTGATGTTTATTTACTAACCACAGCTAATTTTAGTTTAGAGACTTATGTCTTAAAACTCAATTCTAAAGGCGAATTTGTTTGGGTAAAAAATATCAAAGGAAAAGAACAATTATCAATAAACGATATACATGTAGAAATAGATAATAAGATAATTCTATGTGGAAATTATTCAGATTCAGTAGGGTTTGACCCAGGAAGTAACATTAAAAATCATTACACATCAAATCAATCGAATGGTTTTATATGCATTTGGACAGACTCTGGGACATTTCTTCAATCTTATTCAATCAACTCAAATAGAAACAATTTTGCTCAAACGATTCATTCAGATAATAAAGAAAACATCTATTTAAGTGGTTTTACATTAGGAAAGTTTTGGGTGAATACAATTTATCAAACAGACACTTTTATACCTAAACAAAACAGCGATATTTATTTATTAAAGTTTGATTCAAATGGCCAAATCCAATGGGGTAATTTACTTCCAGGAAATGGAAATATGAACCAAACGAATTTCATTCATAATACAGCATTTAACAAAAGTTTAAATCAGCTTTATTATACCGGATTTTTCATCGACTCTAACAACTTTGTATTACAAAAATCTGGTATTCATAAATCAAAAGGTTTTACAGATATATTTCTTTCGAATTTACAATTGTGTAATTCAAGCTTAAGTTATGTAAAGCATGAAGAAGTTTATCAAATAAAAGACACTGCCTATTTTACTTGTTTTGATAAACTATCAGGTAGTCATTATCAGTGGCAGGAAAAAATTAATGGTGTGTTTAGCAACATTCAAAATGATAGTACAATAACAGGGACCAATACATCAATCCTAACAATAAAAAACCTAAAACTATTGGATAGTGGAAGAATATTTAGGTGTAATGTTTTGGCTGATTCATGTCTAAGTAGAAGTAAAAATTATATTTTAAATGTTGTTACATGTCTTAGGTTAATTGATTCAATGATTTATAAACCCAGCACAAATATTGAAGAGCCATTAAGATTGGTATTAAAAACTAAAGAACCAGAAAAAAACCAATATGAATGGCAAGATTTCAAATTAGGCAGATTTAGCCGAATTCAAGATTCTATAGGCATTTCAGGAATAGACAATGACACACTTATCATTAATCAAAGTAAATTAATTAATGACAGAAATTTTTTTAGATGCATAGTAAATCAGGAAGAATGTTCTGAGAAAAGTGATTCAATCTTACATATAACAAACTGTTCTAACCTAATGGGGCAAACAGACTCTATTAAATATTACAAAACTGGTGATACTATACTACTGACTATTCAATCAAAAATAGCAGAACAATATAGTTGGGAGATGAGAATACTTGGATCATTTAAGGCCATATCTGAAATAAGCACGAGATTTAGAGGTATGAAAAATGATACCCTTTTAATATTAAATGCAGATGCTAATTTTGACAATACCGAATTCAGGTGTTTGTTAATCAATGGCCCATGTCAGGCTTATATTGGAGCAACTACCACTAAGTTAAAACTTGAAAATTCATTAAAGGAAAACAATTCCGAAAAGGTATATGAATTGTATCCAAATCCAACTTCAGGAATAATTAGAATAGAAGGTCAGATTCCTTATAGCGAAAGGTTCTATCAGATTTTTGATATAACTGGAAAATTGGTAACAAGTGGGTTTTCAAACTCAGATAGCAGTATCAATTTGAGCCATATTTCAAAAGGTATGTATTTTCTGGAATTATCTGATTTAAAGATAATCAAATTTATTAAAGAATAAATTGATACTTATGCCTTAAAATCAAAAATGCCACTTTGTAGCATTTTTGATTTTAAGATTGAACTACATCATAATAGAAATCTTCTAAAGGAAATTTAAACCCGGGTATAAAATCAATTCCAAGAGACCTTTTGACTTCCATCATCAAAAAAATTACCACAAAGAATAATACTAAAGTATACATTAAAGTCGTCAATCTTTTTAAGAATTCATGGTGTTCTTCGTGTGCATAAAAGTCTTCGTCTCCATGATGTGCATGAGGTTTATGAGCATGAATCAAAGGTAAAGGATGAAATTGACCATCGTCTTCAGCCGCCCTTTCTTCCATGAACTTAAATGTTATTTTATACTTCATATTCCTTACTCTAAACCCTTTGTAATTCCATAATATGAATCTTCAAAAGGGAAATTATAATCCTGAAAGAAATCAGTCCTGTAAACCCTTTTAACCTCCATTAACATGATAAATACAATCGCCATGATGCTTAAGATGTAAAACACAGTTACCAATTTTTTCATAAGGAAGCTATGTTCTTCATGAATTAATTCTTCCTCATGAGAATGATTGTTGAGTGCCATCTCTTCCTCATAATTCTCAGCAACTTTTTCTATTTTAAAAATAAATTTCATCTATTGTTAATTGCAATTCAAATATATTAATATTTTTTTCACGAAAACTATCTTAAATCAAAAAAACATCAGTTTAAAACAAAAATCATGCAGATTAAATAGACACTGTTTAAAAATTAAGTCAAGTTGGATAAAAATTTAATCTGAATTAATACAAAAAAGGTTACAAGTCAGGCAAATACACTAAAAACATGAATTATTCTGATTTCAACAAATACTTAAAACGAATATCCGCATGTATACCTGAATTATTTTTTGTAAATCAAGAATATCAATTGAGTATCATTTTCAAAAAGTTTTAAATTTAAATTACTCTATTCAATGAAATTAGTGACCCTGAAGGTGGTCACATGTTTATAGAAAATGCTGTAAACACCAGCCCCCAAAGTAGTCAACGCGG
>JBIPMI010000175.1:0-6680 GCA_044369215.1 Bacteroidia bacterium
TGGAGAGATGTTCCGGGTGGAACAGGAGCCATGTGTAAATTATTGAGAGATGGTGAATTAGATTTGGCTATTGCTTTAACTGAAGGTGTTGTAGCCGATATAATGCAAGGAAATCCAGCTAAAATTTTGCAGTTTTACGTAAATTCACCTTTAAGATGGGGGATTCACACCTCAGGCAAAAGTGAATTAAATGATTTAAAAGATATTGAGGGTTTAAAATATGCCATTAGTCGCTTTAAATCAGGCTCACATTTAATGGCTTTTGTTAATGCCAGAAACCTTAATTTAAAAGTGGATTCTAATGATTTTGTGATAGTTGGAAATTTGGAAGGAGCTAGAAAATCATTGGCTTCAAATGAATCTCAACTCTTTATGTGGGAGAAATTTACCACTAAACCTTATGTAGATTCTGGTGAATTTAAATATTTAGGCGAATGTAGAACACCTTGGCCTTGTTTTGCTGTTGTAGCAACCGATTCTATAATAAATAAAGAGTCAGAATTATTGAATGAAGTGTTAGATATCATGAATCAATCGTGTATCGACCTGAAATTCAAAGAAAAAGAAGCAACAAAAATGATTGCCTGGAGATATCAGTTAAAACAGGATGATGCATTGGAATGGTTCAATGAGCTGGAATATGCTTATAACGAGGAAATCGATGAAATTCAATTTATGGATATCCTAAATGATTTAAAATCTTTGGGAATAATTGAAAGAATTCCACAATTAGAAGAAATTTGTTACTCAAGAAACCTTAGTGAAAGCCTGATTTAGGCTAAAATGTATAATTTATCCTCAAATCCTCATCTTTTTGTGGATAGCTAAAAGTCGAAATTCAGTAGCTTCGCCATTTGAGATTGTGTAAGGAAGATGGACGAAAATAAAGACGATAATTTAGAGAAAGACGCTAAAAAGGAAGGTTCTCAGGAATACCATGTTATTGCAGTAAATGGATTGTATGAGAATTGGTTTCTTGATTATGCGTCCTACGTAATCCTAGAGAGGGCTGTCCCTGCTATTGATGATGGCTTAAAACCGGTTCAAAGAAGAATTTTCCATTCGATGAGAGAAATGGATGATGGCAGGTTTAATAAAGTCGCCAACATCATCGGGCAAACCATGCAATATCATCCTCATGGTGATGCCGCTATTGGCGATGCAATGGTGAACCTGGGCCAGAAAGACCTCATGATAGAAACCCAGGGAAACTGGGGTGATGTAAGAACGGGTGATTCAGCTGCTGCTGCACGTTATATTGAAGCGCGACTTTCCAAATTTGCACTCGAAGTTGCTTTTAACAAACAAACTACTGAATGGCAAAACTCATACGATGGTCGTAAAAAAGAGCCGGTAGCTTTACCAATGAAATTCCCTCTTTTACTTGCACAAGGTGTTGAAGGGATTGCAGTAGGATTGGCGACTAAAATCCTTCCACATAATTTTTGCGAACTAATTCAGGCAAGTATAGATTATCTAAAAGGTAAAAAGTTCGAATTATTTCCTGACTTTTTAACCTATGGAATGATTGATGTAAGTAATTATAACCAAGGTAAAAAAGGAGGAAAGGTTAGGGTTAGAGCTAGAATAGAAGAATCAGATAAGAAAACTTTACTCATTAAGGATGTTCCATATGGTGTTACAACCAATCAACTGATTGATTCTATCATCAAGGCTAATGATTCAGGTAAGATAAAAATCAAAAAAGTTGTAGACAATACAGCCAAGGATGTTGAAGTTGAAGTTCAATTAGCACCTGGCGTTTCACCTGATAAAACAATTGATGCGCTTTATGCTTTCACTGATTGCGAAGTGAGTATTTCTCCCAATGCATGTGTGATTGTAAATGATAGACCTGTATTTCTTGGAGTTGAAGAATTGCTCCAATTATCAACAGAAAGAACCAAAGATTTACTTAGACAGGAACTTGAAATTAAAAAGAGGGAATTAGAAGAAAACTGGCATTATGGATCAATAGAAAAAATCTTCATTGAAAAGAGAATATATCGTGATATTGAAGAATGTGAAACCTTTGAAGATGTGATTGATACCATCTGGAGAGGGATGAATAAATTCAGAAAACTTTTCAGAAGGGATTTAACTGAGGATGATATTCTTCGTTTAACAGAAATAAAAATAAAACGTATATCTAAATACGATAGTTTTAAAGCAGATGAATATATCAAAGGTTTAGAAGCGCAATTGGCTCAAGTAATCAGCGATTTGGAAAACCTTAGAGCTTATGCAATTAAGTATTTCGAAAACTTATTAAAGAAATACGGAAAAGGAAGAGAGAGAAAAACTGAAATCAAAACTTTTGATAATATTGATTCAAAAACTGTTGCCATTGCTAACCAAAAATTATATGTAAACAGAGCTGAAGGCTTTGTTGGATATGGCTTAAAGAAAGATGAATTCGTGAATGATTGTTCAGATATGGACGATATCATCGTTTTCAAAAAAGATGGAAAAATGGTGGTGAGTAAGGTTCAGGAAAAGGCATTTATGGGTAAAGACATCATTCATGTTGATGTGTTTCGTAAAAATGATGAAAGAAGAATCTATAACCTGATTTATTTAGATGGCAAAACCAAAGTAAGTTATGCGAAAAGATTTGCAGTTACAGGTATTACCAGAGATAAAGAATACGATTTAACTCAAGGCACAAATGGCTCAAGAATTCTATACTTTACATCAAATCCATCTGGAGAAGCTGAAATTGTTGGTATTACTTTAAGTCCATTAAGTCATGCTAGAAAATTAAGTTTTGATTTCGATTTTTCTAGCCTAGCCATTAAAGGAAGATCTGTCCAAGGAAATATTGTAAGTAAATACCTGGTTAAGAGTATCAAACTAAAACAAAAAGGTGTTTCAACTTTAGGTGGTATTGACATTTGGTATGATGCAGCAATTGGAAGATTGAATACTGCTGAACACGGCAACTACGTTGGTAATTTTTCGGGTGAAGACCAGATTATTTCTATTTATAAAGATGGTAATTACGAGTTAACTAATTTTGATTTATCGAACCATTTTGAATATGAGCAATTGTTATTGATAGCAAAATTTAGACATCAAAGACCATTAACCGTTGTTTATTTCGATATTAAAGGAAAACAATATAATATCAAACGTTTCCTTATTGAAACCTTAACCTTGAACAAAAAATTCATGTGTATTCCGGAGGAAAAAGGAAACTATATTTTATTGGCAACAGATTTAAAAGAACCAAGAGTAAACCTTGTTACAGGAAAAGGCAAAACTGCTTTGGAAGATGAATTAAATCTTACTGAAATGATTGACGTTAAAGGTTGGAAAGCCATCGGAAATAAATTTGCCGGAAATGATTTACAAAAACTTGAGCTTTTGGAGCCTGATCCTGAATTGGAGGCTGATGAAGTTGTAGCTGAAGAAACATTGGTAAATGATGACTTATTCAAAGAAGAGCAGGAGAGGATAAAAAAGCTTTTAGAAGATGATGATTCTGAATCTTTTGATAAGAAGAAACCGACTAAAAAGCCAAATCCGGGAAATGATGAGCAACCGAAACTATTTTAAAACAGCTTATGGCCGCTAGCTACTTGCATCTGGCTTACGATTTTTGTTAATTCCAATTTAGAAATATCAAGCACATTCTAAATTGGAATTGAATGACTGATTTTGATAAATTCTTTTTGATTGCAAAAAAAAGAGTACTGTTGGATTAAATCTTTGTAGTAAATTTTTGGAAATTGAACAATAAAATATCTTGATTTTCAATTGGTATAAAGGTTGTCTTTTTTGACGAATTTTATGCCAAAAGCTATTCGCTAAAAGCCAAAGTGCGTAACAATCAGTTTACAAAAAACGAATCAACTTTTGAATCTTCAATTGAGAGATCAAAGAACTTAATAATATTCCAGCCTTTAGTTGTGCATTTGTGGTTTAATGTTGCATTAAAGCTTGGGAATATTTGGGTGCATTCGCAACCTACACTTGAAATTCTTGAAGAAATCCAGATTTGATTTTTTGAATTAACCTGGCTTTCATTTATTTCCAGGCCTTTAAAACTTGAGCAACCATCTCTTCCGGTTGCCATCATATTCAAGCTTAAAACTTCACCTAATGAAAAGGTGTCTTTAAAATTAGGTACATCAGTCAACCCCCCGACAAATTCTTGTTTGCAATCGGTTTTGCTGCAAGAACTTAGCAGCAAAACCGATATTATAATGGGAAGTAAGATCCTCATTAATTAATTTATTCTTTTACAATGCGTGTTTGGTACATTCTATTGTTACCATCCAAAATCTTTACCATATAAACGCCTTGTGGTAAGTCAGAAACATTCACTTTAATTTCATTTGAAAACATATCGTAATTATAAGAAATAGTAGCTTCTTTTCCCATTAAATCATAAGCCATTAAATTAACAATTCCATTGCTTCTTTCAATTGGAATATTCACTTCTGTTTTAGCTGGATTTGGATACGACGGAACTGATTGAATTGCATTCAACTCAAATAAACTATTTGGCATGCTTACTTTAAAATCAATTAAACTTGAATCTAATCTTGTAAATTGATTACTTAAGCCTACAATTTTGAAATAGGTTAAAACTTTTACCCAAATAACCCAGTCTTTTACATCAGACTCTAATGGCGTACCAAATAAACGAGCACATCCTTTTGCACCACCAGCCCAAGTGCGAGTAGGCTTGTCAGCTTCATAAGAAAAGTTTGAAGGAACATTTTCTATAGAAATAACTGATGCAGAATCGACACGAACATTATAAACTGTTCCGGATAAAGAAACAGATGTATCCAATGGAACCATTAAAGAAATAACCTGACTATAAACTTCACCGACAATTCCGTTTGGTAGTTTATTTGGAGAAATCCCCGGATAATTTAAAGCCGGATCCGGAGTGCATTGCGCTTCTGCAAATTGTATACTTGCAAATAATGCGACAATTAGTGTAATTCTTTTAAGCATATGTTTGTTTTTAGTTTATTTGATTCGAATTTAAGCAATTTGTTAGTTTTAATTTTATTCTTTTATGGTAAATATGTTCAAGATTTTTCAGAATAATACTTAAAAATATAATAAAACATCAAAATCATGCCTAAAATGAAAGGAATTAAGGAGCACCATTTTATCCCAGGAACATAAAACTCGTCAATCATCCAATTTGCGTTTGCTAAAATCCAACATAAAACTGCTGCATTTGGAATGAAACTCATCTCATTCGATTTACTTTTGAATAGAATATAAATTGCCATCAAAATTGTTGGAACAATCATAAATGTTGCCAAAATTTTCCACTCCATCATCCAAAACGAATCTTTAATCAACCAAAAAACAACGTGTAAATTTTCGCTATGCTTTTCCTTCTGTTCGCTCATGATTCTCCTGATTAGATTCTTGAAATTTCTCTATCATTTCAATTGGTTTAGAGCAGTAATCACAAATCTCTCCAGACTCTAAAACTCCTCTTCCTTCGCATTGTGGGCACACATATCCGCAAGTCATTTCGCTCCTTTTTCTATTATATTGATTGAGTATTCTAAAAGTTCATCTTTATTCAAATCTGAATTTAACCAATGAATTGTAAATCCATCTTTTTCGATTTTGCGAAAATAGGTCATTTGTCGTTTCGAGAATCTTCGGATTTCATAAAATAAAGTAAGTTTCATTTCATTAAAACTCAATTTGTTTTGTAAATATAAACTAATGTATTTGTATTCAAGTCCCAATCTTTGAAGTCTTTCGTGAGAATATCCTGCTGATAATAAATCGATTACTTCTTCAACCATCCCTTCTTTAAACCTGCTTTCCAAACGTTCCTGTATTCTTTCCCATCTAATTTCCTTAGTTGGATTTAATCCCAGAATTATAGGATTAAAAACTTCATAATCTGTTGCTTTTGTTGATTCGTCGTTTAGCTCCAATGCCTCAATTGCCCTAACTAACCTCATTCTTGTTGGGTCATGAGGAAAATACTGCTGTTTAAATTTGGGATGCTTCTCTAAAAGAGTTTTTAATTCTTCAGTTGATAATGATTCCAGATTTGCCCTCAAATCTTTTGATAATTGATAAGCTCCTAATTCAAGCCTCTTTAAGCAAGATTCCAGATACAAACCGCTTCCTCCGCATAAAATTGGCTTTATTTTGTTTTTGCTTAAAGCATCTTTTGAAGCTTTTAAATGGTGAATGAATAAACTCAAATTGAATTCTTCATTCAAATTGCAAATATCGATTAAATGATAGGGGATTTGTTTACCATTCACTTGGTATTCATTTAAATCCTTACCACTACCAATATTAAGTTCTTTATAAACCTGACGAGAATCAATACTAATAATTTCAGTTTGGTAAAAATGAGCCAGTCTTACAGCCAAATTTGTTTTGCCGGAAGCTGTAGGGCCCAGAACTATAATAGAATCGAAGTTTTCTGGAATTTTCATCTTAAATCTAATATGAATTTTAAACTTCCAATACTACTAATACCAAGTTTTTGGTTTTTATCTCTTATTATTGATTGAAGAGTATCCGGCTCCTTAACTTGTTTAAAGCCCAGTTTTATAAATGCATCACCATTTCCCCAGTTTTTATCAGCATAAGTCATGATGTGTTTTGCTCCTGTTTCTTCAATAAATGTCTTTAATAATTTACCCATTCCACCAATCACTGCACAATCAGAT
>JBIPMI010000177.1:0-6627 GCA_044369215.1 Bacteroidia bacterium
AATTGCTAATAAAGGCTCATAATTCTTTTCTTTTCCATAACAAACACTCGATTCTGAAATCAAAAAGTACTTGTATAAAAACTCAATATCCCTTGAATTCATTAAAGGATAATCACAAGCTAAGACATACAAATTGGCTAATGGATTTTGCAACAAGGCACTTAACAAAGCACTCATCGGACCTTTATCTAAAAAAGACTTACTATCTTCAATTGCTGGAAGTAGGCTGGGGTTGGTATCAATTGTATTACTTTTCAGACTTAAAAACACCTTTTCACAATGTTTGGAAAGTTCTTCAAAAAGAAAATCCTGTTGAAATTTGTCATGATACTTGATTAGTCCTTTTTTAATTCCCATTCTACTAGAATCGCCGCCGGCCAAAATCAAACCATAGTTTTTTGTTGCCGATTTGAATGCTTCAATGTTTAATACAATTGCATTTTGTAATTGAAATTTCTCAATTCCTCTTTGTAACAACGACTTTCTGATAACCAAAATTAAATAACCTAAGCCAGGCTTTTTATAATTCGTAATTACTTCATTTAAAATGGGATAAAATCCCAAATTCGATTCAATTTCCAATCTTCCTATTTCATCAATCACTAAATATTGAACGCCTTTATCTAATATATATAAAATCTCATCGGCCGCATCATCCATTACTTTTTTTGAGAAATGAAATCGCCCGATTGAAACCTTTTCTTCAAAAGATTCATCAACTTCAAAATTGTGATAAATTCCCGTATTCAAACTTAGTAACTTTCTTTTTTCATCGATATCAGGTGTAAGAAATCCACCTTTAGAATAAATGTTTTTTAGCCATTGAGATAAAACATTTGTTTTACCCGTTCTGATGTGATCACTTAAAATATAAATCCTACTGTTGGCGTGAATCATGATTGGATAAACTCAAGAATATAAATGTTTCAAGTGTTTTAAATAACGTCTTATTTCCCGGATTTGAAATTCGGGTAATTTCTTTTGATAAAAACCAATTTTCTTTAATAAAGGGCAAATGACTTAATATGAGTTCAATTTCTTTTTTTCTTTTATCAGATTGCTTTTCTGACCATCTTTTTAAATAAAATTTGATGATGGGATTTAAAATAAAAATCATAAACAACAAAGCAAAAAGACTTCGTAATAAAACCCAAATTAAATCCTTGCTTTTAAAGCCCATAAAATAAAAAACAGACATCATTGCCAAGATTACCAAAATCGATATGTAAGGTAAAATTGCTTTCTTTTTTTGATTGTTTATTGTGAAATCAGCTGGAATTTGAATTTGATTTTCTTTAATAAAAATGGAAAGTTGGAGTCCCATTTCTTCCTTTCTTTTTTGAATAGATAATCCCCAAAAGCCAAGAAAAATTCCCCAAATAAAATAGATGCCGCAATAGGTCGAAATGAGCCACCAGCTTAGTTGAAAGTCGGAAAATGTGCCCATATCCTTTAAGACAGATTGCGAAAACATATCAATTGCTTCCCAAAATGCTTTACCATAAATTAAAGTTGTGATAATGATTTTTTGCAAAGCAGATTCCATCATCGCAAGCACCGCAAATAAAATAGTTGCCATTTTTTTATGAGGGATAATCATGTAAATTAATGCTGCTGAAAATCCCTGAAATGCAACCGCTAAGTAAGCAGGAGCAGGGGCTTGTGGACTAGCAATTAATTTAACCAGCATGACCAATAGAGTCATTTGAATAATGTTTTTACTGCTTATTTGATGTGCAAGTAATATTAACATAAGCACCGCCATTCCGCCAATAAAAATACCTGTAAAAGGGATTTTAAAAGCATGCATTAATCCGCCTAATCCAGATTCTGCAAAAGCCCAAATGGCTGCAATTCTATAAATTGAATCGTTATTAGTTGCTTGCATTTAAATCAATAGCTAAGAATTTATTTTCTTATTGAATAAAACACAATATAAGATTTAGAAAGTTACTATACAAACCCATTTAAATAAACGAATAGTCAAAATGGATTTAATGAATTAAGGAACTAATTGGAGTTTTTAATGTTAATTTTAGACCATGAAAAAATACATCTTACAACAGAACCCATTTATTGTTCCGACAAACGACGGAAAAACCATCGAAGAACATTTTGGCATAGCAAGCAGCGGCGATTCAAAGTTCAGTATTGCACACATGATTGCACCAACAGGATGGGCTGAACCGCACCAAACTCCAACATTTGATGAAGTAACAATTATGATTAGTGGAAAAAAATTAATTGAAATAGACGGAGAAGAGATCATCTTAAATGCTGGAGATACTTTATTGATAAAAGCTGGAGCCAGAATTAGGTATTCCAATCCGTTTGATGAACCCGCAAATTATTGGAGTGTTTGTGTTCCAGCTTTTAGTATTGAAAGTGTAAATAGAGAGCTTTAAAATATCTGAATTTTATAAGGGTAGGGATTGAATTGGCTTCCAAAAAAATCAGAAACTTGGACTGCTGTATTTATAAAGAAATGGAATGAAAAGTAGGGGAATAAAACTTGTTAGTTTCTGGAGGATATTATTCATAAAAGCAACCAGAAAAGATATAAGTACTTTATTATGTGAATATTGCTATTTAACATAATATTAATTATAGGATAATTATTCTGATTGTTTAAATAGTCCAAATGATCCTAATTGCTGTATTTTTATGTGCTGATTCATACTGAAGCATGCTAGAATTCATTAGTTTAAATGCATTTAGTTCAACAAGTTTTTTTTATGATTTTCGGGCAGCAATTCCAAATTACCTCCGACCTATTAAAACTGAGGAATTGTAAATCCTATTTTGCTGCCCAATCCGGCTTTACTGAAAATATATATTTCACCACCGTTAAGCTCTGTGTAAAGTTTAGAAATCTTCAATCCAAGCCCTGTCCCTTTTTCATTTAAAGTCCCTCTGGTGCTTGAACCCGATGAAAAAATATCGTTTAACCTCTCAGCTGGAATTCCAACGCCTTCGTCAATAACCTGAATATCAATCATTCTGTCTGCGTTCGTACGAGTTAATATGGTTATTTTGCCACCAGTATTTGAATACTTAATGGCGTTTTTAATTAGGTTGCCGAGAATTATCTCAAAGAATTCCCGATCACCATATGCTAAGATTCCTTCTGATATGTTTTTCTGAAGTTCAATTTTCTTATATGATAACTGTATTTGATTGTTATTCAAAACACTTTCAGCTACTTCGCTTAGTCTAAATTCAGTTTTGTAAACTTTTAATCCATTCATTTGAGACTTAGCCCAATACAATATGTTTTCAACCAGACTGCCGGTTTCAGCCATTTGAATACTCGCTAATTCAATTATTTTCTTCTTTTCTTCCTTATCTAAATCATCATCTAATAATAAATCGAAAATGGTTTTGGCATTTTTAATCGGTGTTTTAATATCATGAGATAGGGTTGCAAAAACAGCATTTTTGTAATTATCTAAATCTTGTAAACCGCTGTATTGTAGCTCAATAAGTCTATTTTTCTCTTCTAAATGACTTAATAGCTTTTGTTGTTGTTCTTTATAAAACATTGATATCTCTAAAACACTCCAGGCAACCATAAAAAGTGAAATAGTATAATCAATCAATTGCACCAATTTACTTTCATAAGGAACTACCCAAGAGTCATTTAAAAAATAGAATACTAAAAAAACAAAAGTAATTAAGTAACCAAAGACTAAACTAATATAAGATTCTCTTCGATTTAAAAATATTGCCAGGCAGTTTGGTAGAATTGAATAATACAAGAGAATCGGTCCGGAGAATCCTCCATTTCTTGGCCAAAAAATCATCATAAAGATTAAATTGAATAAAGTCAATAACAATCCCATTTTTTTAGTGGCGTAACCCAGTCCTCTAACATAATAGAACATCATTCCACTAATAACAAACATGACGAATGTTAAAAGAACAAGCTCTGAAGCTAAACCAAGAAAATAATTTCCAACAAATCCTATAAAACAAGTAACAGAAACTATAAAATTACTTATAATAAAAAGCTTGGCATTAATATCTAAATCAATTCGATAATTGAATATCCAATCTTTCATTATGTTGCTTGGTCTCATGTAATTTTGTAAAGGTTATGCAATCTCTTAATAAAATTGATTTAAATCAAAAAAAAGCGTCATATTCTGATTATTATAATTCACATTGTCATTTGGATTTGTTTTTGGGGCATATTTTGAAGTATTATTGATAGTCAAATTATTAGACCTAGTAGAATTTAGGTTTTATAAATACTATCACATTCATTGAAACACTAACAAATAGGCAATTTTATCAAATGATTTCCTCTAAAACCATTATTAACTCTTTACTTGTTGTTTTAATCATTTCCGGAATAGTTTTAATGATTTTTATAACTATCCCCTACTTTTTTGAAAATCCTGAAACAAGATTTCTTTTAAGTAAAATCTCAGTTCAACATAAATCAATTTGGCAAATGGGATTCAAAATTCATGTTTGGAGCTCAATTTTTGTATTAATTTTTGGTTTTTTACAGTTTTTAAACCCGATTCGAATCAAATATCCTAAAATTCATCGACTTCTTGGAAAGCTTTATGTAGGATTGGTTTTATTAGTTTCGGGTCCTGGTGGAATGATTATGGGATTTTATGGAAATGGAGGTCTTTATGCCAAAATTTCATTCGTTTTAAGCGCCTTTTTATGGATCCTAAGCACATATTTAGCTTATAAAAGTATCAGACAGCTAAATTTCCAAAAACATGTTTATTGGATGAGTTTAAGTTTCGGGCTTTGTTTGTCAGCTTTAAGCTTACGATTTTATGTGCTGGTTTTACCGTTTTTCTTTCACCTTCCTTCTTCTATTATGTATGCTTTGGTTGCTTGGTTAAGTTGGATTCCTAATTTAATTTTGGCCCATTATTATGCTAAAAAACAATGAATTATGATTTCGAAATAAATTTGCCTTTTTCTATTTTGAAAGCTTCTTTTTTGCTAAAAACAATATTTTTTAATTCATTATCTCTGGATAATACTTCTTCTTTTTTCTCCCAAATTCGATTAAAAATTGAGATTTCAAAACTAGAATTACTGTAGCTTAATGTAGCTGATGTTTTGTTTTCCTGCCAAGCAATCTTTTTATAATCAATTATTTGTCCTGCAGCTGAATATATCACTGCATAAAATGAAATATTACGTTTTTGCTTTTCAATTCCATAATCAGAACTATCTAAACTATAAATAGCTAAAATAGACGAATCTGGAAATACCAATTTGGCTACTTTGTTGTATTTCAAGTAACTATTTGGGTTTTCTTTTCTTTGTGGTAGAAAATTACTTTCTAAATAACCCAAATCCACTTCTTCGGAACCCTCTTCTTGTTGGTATGCTTGGTATTCGAATTTTTGTATGTCTTCGAAGTTTAAAAGATAAGGTTCATCAAGATTCTTAAAATCAGCAATGTATGTTCTAAAGTTTTCAATATTTTCAGTATATTTTTGAAGCTCTTCTTCCTCCAAAAAGATCAATTCGATATGTTTTTTTAGTTTAGGTTGTGTTAAAAAATCAATACCAGAATTAGAAAATACAAATTGTTCAAGTTGCTTTTTATCAGCTCCATTTTCCAAAGAGTTATAGATTAATCCGCTTAAATCTTGATAAAAAGTTGTTGAATTATAACCACTTACAATATAGTTCTCAAAATCTTCCTGACTTGGTTTCCCGAAAATATGAACACCATTGTAATCACCTTTAATTGTTAAATAAGCTTCATGAGTAATTAATCGGTAGCAATCATAAGCATCCTGGTATTTTTTGTTTTTTAAGCATAAAGCACCCAATTCTCTATAAGAATCAACCTGAGGGTATAAACTAATCGCTCTTTTAAAATACCAAACAGCTTTTTCGGGGTCTTTCTCCTCTTTTGCTTTATTTAAATAGGAATGAGCAAGATGTTGGTATTTATCTCCATTTTGAATCATGTAAGAATAAACAGAATCTGCATCAAACAATTTAGATGCTCTTATTGCTGGAACTTCAACTTCTACTTTTTCTATTTCAGATTTACAAGAAACAATAAAGATTATTGCGAAAATTAAATAATATAGCTTTTTCATGTTTTATTTCTTTGCAATTCTTACTGAATCATTAAAATTAGCAGGTACATCTTCTGCTTGAATCATTCCATTATTTTTAAAACTAAATACTGCTTTTGCAATTAAATCAACAGATTCAACAGTATTTTCATCGATGCCGAAAGAATTAATTGGTTTTTCCCAATTCCTCTTTTTCTCTTCAATAATTAGTTTACCTGAACTAAAGCTACAGGTTTTTATTTTTTCAGCATTACATTGACAAGCAATCAATTTTCTTGAAATCTGCTTACCGTTATTATCGTAAACACCTAAAATGGTTTCTACTGGCTGGTATCCATCTCCGCCAAAACTTGAAGTTGCATAAACTAAAGCCACATAATCAGCAGTTTCAGCAACCTTGGCTACATAATAAAAATCGTTTGATACTTCCCTACCAAAACTTACATTTTCCATTTCAGGAATGAAGTCAGAAAACTCATAACTAATTGATTGTTTGTAATTTTCCATTGAAACTTCTTTATCTGAAATTTTAAAATCTGGATTAAAATTTGAAAAT
>JBIPMI010000178.1:0-6584 GCA_044369215.1 Bacteroidia bacterium
GGAGGCAGCTATCATACCGCGGTTATCTTAAACTTAACCGATTATTATAGAAATAACTTAACTATGGTTTATTCTGATGGTCGTTCATTTACTGAACCGGCTGAAGACAGAGAAGACTATTTTGAATACCAACTTAGAACTCCTTCCAGATACAATGTTTCCGGAGCTGTAACTATTGCTAAGTTTGCGTTGTTAACTGTCGACTACGAGCAGGTAGATTATTCAACAGGTAAATTAAGTGCAGAAGGATTTTCTTATGATAAAGAGAATAGCCGTGTAAGAACTCTTTATGGTAAAGCAACAAACATTCGTACCGGTATAGAAATTAAGTACGAAGATTTGAGATTCAGAGCAGGTTATGCGATGTTAGGAAGTCCTTTTAAAGAAGATTATATCTCAGCAGAAAACGGAAAAAGGACTTTGATAAGCGCAGGATTTGGCTGGATTTATAATCAGGATTATTTCTTTGATTTAGGTGTTAACCAGGTTAGTGGAAAAGACTTATATACGCCTTATGATGGAGCCAATCAAAATGCCGTGAATTCTTTCAACCGACTTATGGTAAGTTTTGGTGGTGGCGTGAGGTTTTAAAAATTTATTTTAATCAATAATAAATGCATCGATAGGTTTTCTATTGATGCATTTTTTTTGATTAAAATTACATCCATTTAATTCATTATTTTATAGGAACTGTATTGAAAAATTCTGGCTTTTTCCGGCTGTTGCTCTGAGTGGAAATAATCTTTTGGAAACCCTTTTCTCTTGTAAAATTTTCCTGTTAATTCAATAGTATTTCCATTTTGAAATGCAGCTTCTTGTATTTCCTTTTTGGACTTTAAAGGTTCCAGAAAAATATCTTCACAATTAGGCTCTATGCATGGTTCTCCATTAATTGTTTTTATTTTCCAGTTTGCACATTCACAACCATAGGCTATATAAGTCACTTTTATTTTTACGACTTGATTTTCTAATTCATTAGGTATTGATTTCAGAATAAAAAAGGGAATCAATCCTAGAAATGGAATTAGGCTTAATTGAATAAATTTTGCGTTTAAAGTTCTTTTCGTTTTTCTAAATATATAAAGGAAACTTAGCGTAAATAATGTTATTGAACTCAATATAATGGTTAGTAATCCTGCAATTGGACCGAACCAACGCCCAACACTATAAAATTTATCTGTTAAATAAGCATAGGCAAATATTAGGCAAATAACCCACATTAAATAGTAAATGAAAAGAAGCAATTGATGTATCTTTTTCATTGGATTTTACTAGCTTAAATTATTAGTTTTTATGCATAAAAAAAGCTGAATTTTCATTCAGCTTTTCAAAATTAGTATAGATAATCTTATTCAGATTTGGTGAAAGATTTAGAGATGGTTTGGTTACCATCTTTAAAACGGATGAAATAAATTCCGTTTTGCAAATCACCAATATTGATTTCAGTTTCATTGCCTGAATGAGTAATTGTTTTTACTTTAACACCTAAAATATTGTAGATGTTAATTTGAATTGGCTCACGAGTAGTGTACTTAATTACCAATCTTTCTTTTGCAGGATTAGGGAAGAAACTAAAGTCAAAATTGCTTTTAGAATTTTCTCTTACACCTACAGGCCATGCGTTTACTGAATAAGCCAAAGTATCTTGAATAGAAGCATTTGTTTTAGAATAAATATGAACTTTAACAAAACCATTTCCAGGGATACTATTTGCAGTAAAATCACCTTTGAACTCGCCACCTTTTCCTTTACCTAAAGTAAAACCACTTTTGCGACCTTCAACAACATTGTCTAAACAGTTGTACGGATCACACATCCCAAATGTCCAACCTGAAGGAATATTTACTTCTAATACATTCCACTCGAATAAAGAATCACTGCCGTTATTTGTAAATTGAGCAACTGCTTCGATTAGGAATTTACTGCTGCTGGCTTGATTTTTCGCAACTTTAGGCACCAATTCAAACTGAGCAAAAGCTGAGTTAAGACTTAGACCTAAAAATATAATGAGTATTAGTTTTTTCATCACTTTTCGACTTATTTTTTACAAAAGTACTAATTTATTTCTAAAACTTAGCTTAAAATCAAACATTTAAGTGCTTCTGAGCAATTTTTTGTTGTTTTAAGGATTTTAATTAATGAACGGAAAATATGATTGATGATTATTTATTTTGATTTTCTGAGCTTTATTACGCTATTCATCTGTGTTTTCATCAATTCTTTAGCATATTTGTTTTATGAAAATCGAAATCATTAATGGTCCGAATTTGAATTTGCTTGGCGAACGTGAACCTGAAATTTACGGAAACCTGACTTTTGAAAAATACTTTGAAGAATTAAAGCTAAAGTTTCCCGGAATAGAGTTGAGTTATTTTCAGAGTAATGTGGAAGGCGAAATCATCAATCGTTTGCACGAGTTGAGAAATATTGCAGATGGAATTATTTTGAATGCTGGAGCGTATACTCATACTTCAATTGCAATTGGAGATGCTGTTGCAGCCATACAAATTCCGGTTGTTGAAGTTCATATTAGCAATGTTTTTGCTCGTGAAGAGTTCAGACATCATTCGTATATTAGCAAATATGCGAAAGGTTTAATAACTGGTTTTGGACTGAAATCCTATGAATTGGCACTTCATAATTTTATGATTTAATATGAGTTTCAACTTTAAAATTGTAAGAAGTTTGACACTCGAACAAATGCAACAGCAATTTCATTTGATTCAACAGTTAAATCCTAATTTAAAGGAAGAACATTTTCTTCAAATGTTGTCCGAAATGATAACAGCCAATTATAAAATGTTGGGTGTTTTTTATGAAGATAAATGTATTGCAATTAGCGGTTACTGGATTCAAACCAAGATTTATTCCGGCAGGTATTTAGAGCCTGATAATGTTGTAGTTGATTCTGATTTTCGCTCTAAGAAAGTAGGTGAATTAATGATGAAGGAATTGGAAATCATTGCTAAAGAATCATCATGCAGGTATTTAATGCTTGATGCTTATTTAGAAAATTCACGAGCACATCAATTCTATGGAAATTTAGGTTTTCAAAAGAAGGGATATCATATGTTAAAGAAACTGGAGTATTAAAACTTAATTTCTTTGAAGCTTTTTTTTCTCAATGCAAAATGAGCAAAAACAATACTTCCTCTATAACAAACATTCGATTTAAGAGGATTACATAATCTTGTTACTTCAGCTCTTTTCTTCCACCAAAAAGAAAACTTAAAAAAGAAATTTGCATGAGCTCTGTGTATTGCCCAACTATGGCGAGGTTCTTCGTTTAATAAAAAGAAAATTGAACTCACTACATCCAAAAGTATTCTGTAGGGAATAAACCACCAAAGTTGAGAAACTGGCATGTTTTTAAGCAACATAATTAAGGAATTCCTGAAATTCAGATAAGTTTTCTGAGGACTTGCTTTCTTTAAAGTACTTCCTCCTAAATGATAAACTGCAGATTTTGGAACAGAAATGATTTTATAATTCATTAATTGTAATCTCCAGCATAAATCTACTTCTTCCATGTGTGCAAAATAGTCGGCATCAAATCCATTGGCTTTTTTGAATGCACTTGATTTGATAAACAAACATGCTCCGCTAGCCCAGAATATTTGCGATGATTCATTGTATTGTCCCAAATCTTTTTCCATGCTTTCGAATATTCTTCCTTTACAGAATACGTATCCAAGGTGGTCTATATATCCGCCGGCAGCACCTGCATATTCAAAGTATTCTGGCTCTTTAAGTTGAAGAAGTTTTGGTTGGGCAGCAGCAATTAATTCATCTTGCTCCATCGCTTCAATAACTGGTTCAATCCAATCAGGATCTACTGCCACATCATTGTTTAAGAGAATATAATAATCGGCTTCAACTTGTTTAAGTGCTTCGTTGTATCCACCTGCATATCCGTAATTTTTATCGAGTTGTATGATTTTTACTTCTGGGAAATGTGCTTGAGTATAAAAAACACTATCGTCGGTAGAAGCATTATCGGCCAGATATATTTCTAAATTGGGATAGGTGCTTTTTAGAACACCCGGCATAAAGGTTTCAAGAAGATGTCTGTTGTTCCAGTGAATGATAACTACTGCTACTTTAGGCTTGTTCATTCACCTTTCCTTTCAATTTAAATGGAACAAAAATAAAATGTGCTCTACTGGCAGTTACCAATAAAATACACATCGTTGTTTTTGGGTTTGAATAGTTTACAGTGAACTCATGTTTCTTTTCTTCAAGGATGAGTTTTTTTTCTACTAACTCTTCCAATGTTGTTGCATTGATATTAAAATCTCTTGCAAAATCTTCCCTTTTAAGAATCACTTCACCCAATTTAACTTCGTGTTGATGAGCAACAAAAATAGGGTAGGAGGTAAAGCCTTCTTTAATCATTTCGCTAGAAACTTCTTTAATCATTTCTGAATAAAAAGCTAAATCATCCTTTAAGGTTTCTAAAAGTTTATTAAAAATTTCTGATTGCTCCATATTAAATCAATTCTAACAATGCAATATTTTCAACGTGATGGGTATGTGGAAACATGTCGACAGGCTGAACTTTTGTTACTTTATAAACCTCCTGCATCAAAGCAATATCTCTGGCTTGGGTGGCTGGATTACAGCTTACATATACAATTTTTGGTGCTCTCAGTTCCATTAATTTTATGCAAACATCAGGATGCATTCCTGCTCTTGGTGGATCTGTAATGATTACATCTGGTTTGCCATGTTTTGCAATCAATTCATCATTTAAAATATCTTTCATATCACCAGCATAAAAACTAACATGATTGATATTGTTGATTTCTGCATTGATTTTAGCATCTTCAATAGCCTGAGGAACATATTCAATTCCGATAACCTGTTTAGCCATTTTCGCCATAAACAAAGCAATGGTTCCAACTCCGGTATATAAATCATAAACATTTTCATTACCTGTTAAACCTGCGAATTCACGGGCTTTTCCATATAAATTTAATGTTTGATCGGTATTGGTTTGGAAGAACGATTTTGGCCCGATTTGAAAATTAATTCCTTCTAAACTTTCGATTAAAAAGTTATTACCAGAATATACTTCAACGGGTAAATCAAAAATGGTATCGTTCTTTTTTGTGTTGATGACATAAAGCAAAGAACTGATTTCAGGAAATTTTTGCTTTAAATGACTCATCAATTTTTCTCGGAGAACTTCATCATCTTCACCAAAACAAACTACCAGCATCCATTCATTTTTGGAGTTATTCCTTAAAATGATATTTCTAAGAAGGCCAGTTTGTTGGTATAGTTTGAAGAAAGAGATTCCATTTTGTTTTGAAAATTCTTTGATTTCATTTCTGATTTTATTGTTTAAATCATCCATTAAATGGCAATTAAACACATCAAAAACTTTGTCGAATCTTCCCGGGATATGGTAACCTAATCCGATATGCTCTTCATCGGGCATGGCGGCTTTATCATCCAGATTTGTTAGCCATTTTCTTTCGGTGGCAGAATACTCAAGTTTATTGCGGTAATACCTGGTTTTTTCAGAACCAATGATTGGATCTAATTCAGGATACTCAAATTTTCCAATTCTTTGAAAAGCATCAACCACTTGTTGTTGTTTGTAGCGAAGTTGAGCTTCATAACTCATTTGTTGCCATTTGCAGCCTCCGCAAGTACCAAAGTGCTCGCAAAAAGTTTCAACCCTATCTGGAGAAGCTTGAATAAGTTCTTCAATAAAACCTGTTTCGAATTTATGTTTTTGATAGGTTGTTTTAACATTTGCAATATCACCCGGAACTGCATAATCTACCATGATCACTTTTCCGTCTACACGAGCGATACTTTTACCTTCACTTCCTGCATTGGTAATGAGGAGATTTGGATAATATTTGGGTTCTTTCTTTTTTCTAGCCATTTGAACCCACAAATATGCTTTGCGAAATCGAATGCACCAAATAAGTAGTAACTTATTAAATGATATTTACTTCGGGATTGATTTGAATTCCAAACTTTTGTTGTACGGATTCCTGAATTGCTTTGGCTAAATTGAGAATTTCAGCACCAGTTGCCTCACCATAATTGACTAAAACAAGCGCTTGATTTTTATGAGCTCCGGTATTTCCAACAACTTTTCCTTTCCACCCGCATTGTTCGATGAGCCAACCGGCTGCAATTTTAATCATCCCATTATTTGTTGGATAGCCCGGCATTTCAGGAAATTGATTTTTTAAACTTTTGAATTTCTCATTATGAATTTCAGGATTTTTGAAAAAACTACCCGAATTCCCCAACTCTTTTGGGTCGGGAAGTTTGCTTTGTCTGATCGCAATTACTGCCTCACTTACCTCTTTTATACTAGGATTACTTATTCCTTTTTTATTCAAGGTTTCCTGAATGGCGCCATAAGTTGTGTTTAAATTTGGATTTTTACTCAACTTAAATGTAACCGAAATAATGATGTATTTTCCTTTCAGTTCATTTTTAAAAACGCTTTCTCTATAACCAAATCCGCAATCTTTATTGTTGAATTTAACCAGTTTGCCACTTTCGATTTCAATGGCAAATAGTTCTTCAAAAGTATCTTTTATTTCAGCTCCATA
>JBIPMI010000179.1:0-6533 GCA_044369215.1 Bacteroidia bacterium
ATTTTTCTTAAAGCTATAAAATGGCTTATTATCAGAGATTTCAGCTAAATCTTCAGCTTCAATAATAATAGGATTTATGGTATCTGATTGGAAAACCAAATTGAGTTTTGCATCAAAAATGGCAACTTTCTGATAGGATAATTTATTAGAAATTAGGATATCTGAATTAGAGAAAGGTTCATTCGTATTAAAATAATGAATTTTCAGGGAGTAAGAAACTTGATTTACTTTTTCAAGTAATCTATCATAATAATCTTCTCTTCTAAAATCTGAATACATTTGGTAGACTACATAGAGCACAATACCAAAAAATAAAGAAAAGAGTAGGCTAAATAATAAAGTAAACCTATTCTTTAAATTCATTGTTAATCATTCTTTAGATAGTAACCAAAACCGGGTCTGGTATGTATTAACTTTTCAGTATAATCTTTATCGATTTTATTTCTTAGAAAGTTAATATAAACTTCAATTGTATTGGTACCGGTTTCAAAATTAATATTCCAAACCTCTTCTGCAATTACCTGTTTTGATAAAGTTTTACCTTTGGCTTTAGCCAAAGCCAACAAAAGTTTATATTCTTTAGGGGTAAGCATAATTTGCTTTTCAGACCTGTAAACTTGCATTGTTTCAGGAATTATTTCTAAATCTGAAATAATGATTTTTTCAAACTCTTCGACATTTTGTTTAGCTCTTCTAAGTAAAGCTTTTATTCTGGCGTGTAATTCTTCAAAATGAAAAGGTTTTGCCAAATAATCATCAGCACCCGATTCTAAAGCATTTACTTTATTATCGATATCGCTGAATGCTGTTAACATCATAACAGGTGATTTAATGCCCATTGATCTGATATTTTTACAAACATCTATTCCATTGATGATGGGCACGTTGATATCCAAAATCAATAAATCATATGATTTGAGTTTAATTTTTTCAAGACAGTCTTGTCCATTCAAAACAATCTCACAATCAAAATTTTGATTATTTAAAAATAGTTGAATTTCATTTGAAAGTTTTAAATCGTCTTCCAAAAGAAGGATTGAAGTATTTCCTGATGCCATAGTTTATTATTGTCGAATCTACCAAATTCTAAGTTTGAATTAGATTAAAATGAAATTAAAGAACGATTTAAACGATAAATTATTCTTTTAAATATTTATATGAGGCTGAAATATAAATAATTAATGAAATCAAAAAAATCGTAAAAATAAAAAAAGCCTCCATCAGGAGGCTTTTGTGGTCTCGACAGGATTCAAACCTGTAACCTTCTGATCCGTAGTCAGATGCTCTATTCAGTTGAGCTACGAAACCGTTTTGGGAATGCGAAAGTAGGATTAATGATTGAATTAACAAAAAAAGGAGCATGTTTTTTTACATACTCCTTTTAATGAATTAGTTAAATTTACTAATTATTATAAATTAGCTAAAGCTTCATTGATAGCTTTGAAATCAGGTAAATCACCGGCACTTTCTAAAACCTCTGCATATTGAATTGTTCCATTTCCATCAATTACAAATGCTGCTCTTCTTGAAACACCTTTCATATTGAATACAAAAGTGTCGTATATGGCACCATAAGCTGCAGAAACTTCTTTATTAAAATCTGATAACAAAGTAAAATTTAAGTTTTGAGCAGCTTTGAAGCTACCTAGTGTAAATAAGCTATCAACAGATATTGCAATTACATCACATTTATCGTTGTGGTACATACCAATTCCATCACGAATGGTGCACAATTGTGTAGTACAAACACCTGTGAATGCAGCTGGAAAAAAATGTACGATTAAATTTTTACCTGCAAAATCTTCTAATGATACTTCTTTCTTGTCCGTATCAAACAGTTTAAACGAAGGGGCTTTGTCGCCAATTTTTAATGACATAGATTTATGATTATTATATGATAAGGTTAAAGTTTCAAATTTGTTTTAAAACACAAGTCTTTTTATCCATCTTAATTGATGAGAATGTTTGCCCGAATCTTTGTTAAAAATTCCAAAACTATCAATTTCATCTATCCTAACTTTTCCGGAGGCATGTATAATCTTTTGGTTTTCAATGATTATACCTACATGTGTAATCTTACCATCCTTGTTTTCAAAAAAAGCCAAATCACCGGGTTTTGATTCTGAAATAAAATCAACCTGATTGCCAAAATCTGCCTGCTGGTAAGCATCTCGAGGGATATTTAATCCAAAACATGAAAAAACAATTTGAGTAAATCCTGAACAATCTATTCCTAATAAACTTTTACCACCCCAAAGATAAGGACTATTCAAAAATAGTTTTGAAAATTCAGCAATTGAAATATTTCGACTAAAAGCATCAATTTCAACAGAACACTTCATACCATTAATAAAACATTCACCTGAATTATTTTTAAAAATTCTTGAGCCTGGTAATACATAAATTGGTGAATCAATACCATCAGTTTTAACAATTGAAAATGGAAATTTACAGAAAATTATTTCCGGAATTTCAGAGTTTTCAAGCAATGAAAATTGGGTATTATTTATCCAACCTACATATCCATCTAATTGATTTTCAACCTTATACCAACCATCTGATTCTTCTAAAACATTATAAGTTTCACCAAACAACAATTCACTCACCAATTCTGATTTACTGCTGGGTTCGGCTCTTAATGGAACCAGTGAAATGATTACAATTCCTGATTTTTTCATATTTGAAAGTGTAAGATTATTGAATTTATTTGAATTTCCAACAAGTAAATTATGGACAAATATTAGTTTTCCTTTGTGAAATTATTATTAATCTTGTAATAAGATTAACCTAACATGGCAAATATTATCAACTTAGACTATCTAAAAGAAATTTCCGGAGGAGACCAAGGATTCATTAAGGAAATGCTTGAGTTATTTGTAAACTCTACAGCAACCGAAGCGGATCAATTTGATGCTTTATTGGCAGCTAGTAATTATCAAGGAATTGGTCATTTAGCTCATAAAATGAAAGCACCTATCCAAATGTTAGGCGCCAACAATTTATTTTTATTAATTAGAGATTTAGAAAAATTCGGCAAAGAGCAAAGTAACCTTGAAAAACTACCGGAAATGGTTACTGAAGTTAAAAATCAAATTTCTTTTGCCATTGAAGAAATCCATGATTTATTAAAAGAGATGTAATCTTCTCTAGTTTTTAAACATGCTAATTTTCACCTGAAAAAACTTAGATTTGCCTAAATTTTTTAACAGTGGCATTTAGAGATACGCGTAGTAAGATAATCATTAAGACACCTGAACAAATTGAGGGAATTAGACTAAGTTCCCAACTGGCAGGTGAAACTTTAAAAATAGTAGAGCCTTACGTGAAATCTGGTGTAAGTACCGATTTTCTAAATAAAATTTGCTCTGATTTCATGCGCGATAGTGGGGCTAAGGCAGCCACTCTTGGCTATCACGGTTATCCAAAAGAATCTTGTATTTCTGTGAATGACGTTATTTGTCATGGTATCCCTGGAAAATATGAACTTCGTGATGGTGATATAGTTAACATTGATGTTACAACCATTTTAAATGGCTTTTTTGGTGATACTTCAAAAATGTTTATGGTTGGTAATGTTACCGAGCATGCTAAAAAACTGGTTGATGTAACCAAAGAATGTCTCAATATTGGTATCAGACAATGTTTTACAGGAAACTTTGTAGGAAATATTGGATTTGAAATCAATAAATATGCTACGCAATTTGGTTATTCAGTAGTTTATGAATTTTGCGGCCACGGTGTTGGCATTCGCTTTCATGAAGAACCCGAAATTTGCCATGTTTCTGAGAAAAATTCAGGTCCAATTTTAGCTCCCGGTATGATTTTCACCATCGAACCTATGATTAATGCCGGCAAAGCAAGAAGTAAAGTTGATAAAAATGATGGTTGGACAGCCCGAACAATTGATGGAAAATTATCTGCCCAATTTGAACATACCATTTGTGTTACCATAGGAAAACCCTTTGTTTTAACTGATGTCGACAATGAATTTGAAATCCCCACAGCTATTTTTTAATAAAAATGAAATATTATAATTCTAAAAAAAACTTTTTAGCTATTCCTGAAAAGGAACTTTATTCTTACGAAGACTCTAAATATGTTATTCAATCTGCTCCTTATGAATACACATCATCTTATTTAGCAGGCTCTTATAAAGGTCCTGCTGCTATGATTAAAGCTTCACAATTTGTTGAATTATTTGATGAAGAATTAGATCAGGAATCTTATAGAAGAGGTGGTATTTGTACTTTAGAACCAATGGATTTTGATGGTTTGGTAAATCTTCAAGCCATTAAATTAATCGAAAAAAAGACTGCTAAACTTTTGAAAGATGGAAAGTTTCCAATTACTCTTGGAGCAGAACATACCATTAGTTTAGGAACAATAATGGCTGTTAAAAAATATGTGCCTAATGTGCATGTTTTACAATTAGATGCCCACAGTGATTTAAGAAACGATTACAATAACAATCCATTTTCACATGCTTCTGTTATGGCCCGAGTTCACGATATTGAAGTTCCATTAACACAGGTTGGAATTAGAGCTCAGTGCATTGAGGAAGCTGAATTGATTAAGAAAAGTGATAATATCCATACTTTTTATGCTCACCAGGTAAGAAACAATCCTAATTGGGCTGATGAAGCTTTAAAATCTTTAGGTGATCAGGTTTATATTTCTGTTGATGCAGATGGTTTTGATCCAAGCATTGTTCCTGCTGTTGGAACTGCTGAACCTAATGGATTATTATGGAACGAAACAGTTAATTTTTTAAGAAGAGTTTTTGCAGAAAAACAAGTTGTTGGTTTTGATGTAGTAGAAATTGCTCCGGTTAAAGGAAATATTTTAACTGAATACACAATGGCAAAATTAATCTACAAAATGATTGGTTATCATACAATTGGTAAATAAATATGCTTGTATATTTAGATAATGCAGCCACTACTCCAATCAATAAGGAGGTTTTGGAAGTAATGAAAATGGTTTTGGAAGAAGAATTTGGAAATCCTTCATCAACACATTCTCATGGTAGAAAAGCGAGAACTTTAATTGAAGAAGCCAGAAAAAAGGTAGCTTCGATTTTAAATTGTTCGCCTGGTGAAATTTTCTTTACCTCCGGTGGAACTGAAGCCGATAATATGGCAATTAGAAAATCTATAGACGATTTTGGAATCAAACATATTATTAGCTCTCCAATCGAACATCATGCTGTTTTGCATACTGCTGAAGAACTAGAAAAATCAGGTAAAATAGAATTCCATAAAGTTTCATTGCTAGAGGATGGACATATCAACTTAAGCCATTTGGAAAGCTTGCTCCAGCAAAATTCTCCTGCTTTGGTATCATTGATGCATGCCAATAACGAAATTGGGAATATCCTTGATATTGATAGAGTTGGAGAATTATGTAAACAATACAATGCACTTTTTCATAGTGATACGGTTCAAACAATGGGACACGTATTGCTTGATTTAAGCAAAACACATGTTGATTTTTTAGCCTGTGCTGCTCATAAATTTAATGGTCCTAAAGGCGTTGGATTTATTTACATCAATTCAAAAAACAAATTACATCCATTTATTTCAGGCGGTGCCCAAGAAAGAAACATGCGCGGTGGAACTGAAAATACTTCCGGAATTGTAGGATTGGCGAAAGCACTTGAAATATCAATTGATAATTTCGAAAAGGATTCAGCTCATATGCAAGGACTAAAAACCTACATGATAGAGCAATTAAAGGCAAATATTCCTGGTGTATTGTTTAATGGAGATGCTGAAGGAAAATCACTTTTTACAGTTTTAAATGTAAACTTCCCTCCTACACCAATTGCTGAAATGATTCTGTTTAAATTAGATATTGAAGGAATTTCTGCTTCAGGTGGAAGTGCCTGCTCTTCTGGCTCTAATATCGGTTCACATGTACTATCAGCGCTAAAAGTGAGTCCTGATAGACCATCAGTCAGGTTTTCATTTGGAAAACACAATACAAAAGAAGAAATTGACTATGTTATTGTGAAATTAAAAGAAATGTTCAAACTCAATTAAAGAATCTATTCATGAAAAACTCGCTACTCCTATTGTTAATCATTTGTAACTTAAATGTATTTTCTCAAAGTGATTCCACGTCGAAAAATCCATGGAAACACAATTTCCAAACAGGTATTAATCTGAACCAAGCAACTTTTAGTGATAACTGGAAAGGTGGAGGTGTAAATTCATATGCAGCGGGTTGGTTTTTGAACCATTCAGGTACACATGAAACACCAAAATGGAGTTTTAGAAGTGACCTTCAGTTGGCCTTGGGCTTTTTTGAAAACCAAGGAGAAAAAGCGAGAAAAAATGCAGATAGAATTTTCTATGATTTTAAAGTAGGTTATAGAATTGGCAGTAAATGGAATGCTTTCGGTTCTATCAACTTTTTAACTCAGTTTTTAGAAGGTTATGATGCCAAATTAAAAACTGTAAGCGATCCAACAGTAGATTCACTGGTTTCTAATTTATTTGCTCCTGCTTATTTAACTTCTTCATTTGGAATGG
>JBIPMI010000180.1:0-6516 GCA_044369215.1 Bacteroidia bacterium
AGAAACAGAATCTTTGGTAAGAGGTATTAGATTTGAAAACACACTTCAAGTTTTTTTGGTGAATGAAAGTGGCGCATCCATTTATTCAGCATCAGAAATTGCGAGAGAAGAATTTCCTGATTTGGATTTAACTGTTAGAGGCGCCATTTCAATTGGAAGAAGATTAGCGGATCCATTGGCTGAATTGGTGAAAATCGACCCTAAATCAATTGGCGTTGGACAATACCAGCATGATGTAAATCAAAATCAATTAAAAGAAAGCCTGAACCAGGTAGTTTTAAACTGCGTGAATAAAGTTGGTGTTCACGTGAATACTGCCAGTAAAAGTTTACTTACTTATGTATCAGGAATTGGACCTCAACTTGCTCAAAATATTATTGAATACAGGAATGAAAAAGGTGGATTCAAAAGTAGAAATGAATTAAAAAAAGTAGCAAGATTAGGAGATAAAGCCTTTGAACAATGTGCCGGTTTTTTAAGAATACCAGAATCAAAACATAGTTTGGATAATACGGCAGTTCATCCTGAAGCTTATGGCATTGTTGAATCTATGGCGAAGGATTTAAATTGTAAAATCGAAGACTTGATAAAAAATGAATCGCTTAGAAAGTCAATTCAAATTAATAAATATATCAGCACTGAATTTGGCTTACCAAGTATAAAAGATATCATTGAAGAATTAGCCAAACCTGGCAGAGATCCAAGAGAAAAGCTGGAGGAATTTCAATTTGCAAACATAAAAAAACCGGAAGATTTAGAGATTGGAATGATTGTACCCGGAATTGTGACCAACATCACCAAGTTTGGCTGTTTTGTTGATATTGGAGTTAAACAAGATGGAATGGTTCATATATCTCAAATGGCAGATAGATTTATTAATGACCCAGCAGAAGTTGTTAAACTGCAACAACATGTTCAGGTGAAAATTATTGAACTAGATTTAGTCAGAAAACGAATCAGTTTATCTATGAAAATCAAATAGCATTTTTTGATAAACAATATTCAAAATTGATACTTGGACTTTCATTCGGAAACTCCCTCTTCTTCTCTCCTATTTTAATGGCTCCAAGTTTTTCAACAGCTTTTTGAGAACGAAAATTTTGGTGGTCGACATGAAAGATTACTTTATCAAAAAACTCAAATGCATGTTGAATCATCAAGGCTTTTATTGAAGCATTGAATTCAGTTCCCCAGTAAGCTCTGGCAATAAAAGTATATCCAATTGCAACACTTGTATTGCCATAGTCGCAATCATAAAATCTGCTTGTACCTATTACTTTAAACGACTTTTTATCAATGAATTTATAAGCCATTTGATTGGCAATTGCTTCATTAAAAAACAATCTAAAAATGGGTTCCTCGCATCTGTTTTTTTGAGGATGTTGTTCCCATAACAATTGATCTGATGCAACTTTAAACAATGAATCAAAATCCGAATCCACCAATGGAACTAAACTTACTAAATCATTTTCAAGAATTGGAATAGTAAAATCCATTGATATTATTTTTGCTTATAAACTACATCAGAACCAACAATAAAAAACGCCCACTTACCATTGTTTTTATTTAAAATTCCAACTGTTTTTCTATCCACAAGATATTTATATTTATCAGAATCAATTCTTTTTAGGGGTAACTTCCCATCAGGTAAAAACAATTCAGCTTCCGATAAATCATCAGAAAAATGAAGTCCTGCAGTCATTGTCCCCTCCGGATTCAATAATTGAATTGGCAACTCAAAAGACCTGATACATGTTTGTTTGAGTTGGCTCCAGGTATAACCTGCCGAACCAATGCATCCATGTTCATCTTTGTCGCCTCCAAGCAAAGTTGCTTTTTTCTGATTAAAATTCTTAAGACTTTCTAATAAGGAACCTTGCAAATATGTTTGACCATATTTAACATCAGTTATAAGCCATTTATTGTTAACTTGAACCAAAACAATTTCATCAACCCATTTCAAATCCTGATGAGTAAATTCAACCTTTACAATGGCAGTATTTTCATTCAGTTCACTTGAAAAAATTTTAAATGATTTGGCACCTTCATAATTAGAAGTAAAAATATCTCCTTCAATTAAATCAGGCTTATCTGTTGAACCAATTGATTTTAGCTCATCTGCCGACTTATTCTCCTTTAAAATAACTTCTTGTATCAACTGACTAATTTCAGGACTTAAATAAGCGCTATCGGCTTTTCTGAAGTCATAGATTAAAATATGCTTTTTATAAAAGTCTTCTATAACAGTTTCAGGTGAAGAATTTTTACATGATACAATCATGAGAAAAATAGATAGACTAAAAACAATGTTGTAGAATTTCATGGATTTGAATTTAAACGAATGTATGATAAAATCTAAACAAAAAGAGACAAACAAACACTCATTAGTTAGATTTTCAAGCAATTAGCTTTAATTTTATTTGGTTTATAAATAAAAGGTTTTAAATTGTAATTAAAACCAAACCATAAATAAACCACATGCAAAATACAGAAAACCAAACAATGACAAGCGAACTTGACTTGAATCAAAGTAATTCTGTAAGCAGAAAACAGCGCACAGCAAAAGGCTTTTCTATGACAGGAATTGGCGCAATCATATTACTTGGAGGTTGTGTTATATCGATGGTAATGTCATCTACAAATCCATTATATAATTACTTTCTATATATACCTACAAGTATTGGCGCAAGTATGGTCTTATATGGCATGTATTGTGTGCTGGAATAAACTTTTAAAGTACAAACTTTATTACAAATCCCAGTTCATGAATTTGAATTGGGATTTTTTATGAACTTAATTTTGAAAATACTATTGGAGTTTCATATCAACAAAACTACCTGCATTTTATTTCAAGTTTTCTAAGTATTAAAATTGAACTTTTATTTTCTGCTCCACAAATTTGAGCTTGGTCCGCTTAGTCCCCCTTAATCCCCAATTTCATTATTTAAAAAAATTGAAGCTTGAAAATAAAGGCATAAAAAAAGGCGCTTGAAGCGCCTTTGTGATCCCGCTGGGACTCGAACCCAGGACCCCTACATTAAAAGTGTAATGCTCTACCAGCTGAGCTACGGAATCATGTTATTTTTTGCTATTGCTTACTGATAACGTGGGTGCAAAAGTAGTGACAATTTTCACTTTATCAAATATCTCTACAATTATTTTTTACTTTTTTCTTTTCATTACTGAAAACCAGCGAAAAGAATTTTTTAACTTAATGATTTAATCTGCTAACTCTGCTTGAATTTCTTCTAAACTCATCGCATTATCAATTCTAAAATTACCAATAGCAGTGCGGCATAAACTATCAAGATAGCCTCCACCACCCAATAACTTACCTATGTCATTTGCCAAAGAACGAATATAAGTCCCCTTACTACAGATAACTTTAAACTCAACAATTGGCCAATTCGTTTTAGTAATTTCAAATTTTTCTATAAAAATTCTTCTTGGCTCCATCTTCATCTCTTCACCTTTTCTTGCTGAGGTATAAGCTCTTTGTCCATTAACTTTAATAGCAGAATACTGTGGTGGAATTTGAAATTGTTCACCTTCAAATTTACAGGCAGCAACTTGAATTTCTTCAAGACTTAATGGCTTCATTTCGAATTGAAAATCAATCTCTGTTTCTTTATCAAAACTAGGCCTACTTGCTCCCAAAAAGATGCTTCCTGTATATTCTTTAACCATGCCCATATAAGAATCAATATTCTTGGTTTCTTTCCCTATACAAACAATTAAAAGTCCTGTAGCTAGCGGATCTAAAGTTCCTGCATGCCCAACCTTAATTTTCTTCTTTTTACCTTCTACTGCTCCTAAATCTCTATGAAGTTTATGAATAATCATTCTTTTGATTTTGTTGGTTACATCAAAAGAAGTCCAGGTAAGTGGTTTGTTTACAAGAATGACAGATCCATTCTCTAAGTCGATTGGCATTTATCTTATAAAATTTGAAGTTCGTAGCCGGCAAAATACAATGCAAGGATAATACTACCTACTATAATTCTATACCAACCAAAAACTTTAAATCCATTTTTTGTTAAAAATGCAATGAAGCCTTTGATTGCAATTAAAGCAACGATAAAAGCAACAACATTTCCAATCATTAAAACTGGAATATTATCAGCATTAAATCCAAATTCCTTGTGGTATTTTAACATCTTATATCCGGTAGCTGCAAACATTGTTGGTACTGCCAAAAAGAATGAAAACTCAGCAGCAGCTTTTCTGGTAAGCTTTTGGGATAAGCCCCCTATAATGGTTGCCGCAGAACGCGACACTCCGGGAATCATGGCAATTACTTGAAAAAATCCTATCGTTAATGCTTTCTTCCAGGTTACTTCATCGTCATTGGAACTTTCATTGTCAAGCCATTTATCAATGAACAACAATAGTATTCCACCCAATAATAATGATATCGCAACAACAATAACATTCTCTAAAAGTGAATCAATAAAATCGTTTAACAAAAAGCCTAAAACTGCTGCAGGTAAAAACGCTATGGCAAGTTTTAAATAAAAATCAAAAGTCTGAAAGAAGCGTTTCCAATACAAAACTATTACTGAAAGAATTGCTCCAAACTGAATTGCAACAGTAAACATTTTTACGAATTCGTCTGATTGAATTCCTAAAATTGAGGATGCAATAATCATATGTCCCGTAGAAGATACTGGCAAATATTCAGTAATTCCCTCAACAATAGCGAGAATAACAGCCTCTAAAATTCCCATTATTCAGCTTTACTTTTACGCATTATTGCGAAAATGCCAACTACAAATCCACCTAAAACAACAATTGGTGCCAAGGTTAATTTTCTGAAATCAAAAATATCCTCAGAGCCTGTCATTAAAGCAAATCCTACAAAAATAATTGCCACTGAAGCAATCATTAACATGTAATTTTCTTTACCAAAAATGAAGCTTTGGTTGCCTGAAATGTCTTTTTTAGGTTTTAAATTTTCTTTACTCATGGTTGCAATATCTGTTAAACAAGGAATTAATACAAATCTTCTATTTTGGTATTGAGATACCTTTTGGTACTTAACCAGCTGCTAAACATACTCATACCTATACCAAGTACCAATAAAAAAACGAACAATAAAAAGAATTTTCCGGTATCATACAATTGTTCTATCGATGGTATCCAAAGCGGTAAGGCATTCAAAATACTCATTAAAATGGCCAAAGAAATGAACCAACCGAAGAATCCATTTCGTACAGATCTCCAAACAAATGGCTTGATAATAAACCAATGTGTAGCTCCAACCAATTGCATACTTTTTATAGCAAATCTTTGTGCATATAAATTTAATCTCACCGTATTATTGATTAATATGGCAGAAATGATTGCGAATAAAAGTGACAACCCAACTAAGACTATACCTATTGATTGAATATTTGCGGATGCTTGTTCAAAAACTGTTCTTTGGTAACTCACTTCAATAACCATTGGAATTTGTTTTAATACACCTTCTATCCTATTAAGTTCATCTGATTCTGTAAAATCTTCTTTTAATTTAATTTGAAATGATGGCATCAAAGGATTAAACCCCAAAAAACTAATAAAATCCTGGCCAATTTCTCTGCTAAAATCTGCTGCTGCCTGTTCTTTACTGATGAATTTCAGCTCTTTTGCAAAGTTTTCAGCCTGAATTTTTTGCTGAATCTGATTTATTTGCTCCTGATTAATATTTTCATTTAAAAACAATTGTACCACCATATTTTCTTTTATAGCAGTACCCAGTTTTATCGATTGAATCATCAGAATACCCAATAAACCAAGCATTAACAAAACCATAGAGATACTTAGTATGGCTGAAATATAACTGACTTTTCTTCTTTGTTTCATCGTAAAAACGCAATTTATAGCTAACAAAAATACACCCTAAGCCAAGCAAAATAAAAATCCAAATTGGAAAAGCCTCAACATGCGTCTATTTTTGCAGACTTTAAAAACCAGATTCAGATATATGAGCAAAGAATACAAGCATTCGGAAATTGAAAGTAAATGGCAACAATATTGGAATGATAATCAGACTTATAAAGTTGAAGAAGATTCTTCAAAACCCAAATTCTATGTGCTTGATATGTTCCCTTATCCCAGCGGTGCAGGTTTACATGTTGGCCATCCACTAGGTTATATTGCTTCTGATATTTATTCCAGATACAAAAAGCTCAAAGGATTTAATGTTTTACATCCTATGGGTTATGATGCTTTCGGTTTGCCCGCTGAACAATATGCGATTCAAACAGGTCAACATCCTGCAATAACTACCAAAGAAAATATTGCTCGTTACCGCGAACAATTAGATAAAATTGGATTTTGCTATGACTGGTCTCGTCAGGTAAAAACTTCTGAACCGGAATATTATAAATGGACTCAATGGATTTTTCTGAAATTGTTTCATTCATGGTACAATCCTATCACTAACAAAGCTGAAGGTATTGATATTTTGATTAAAAGATTTGAAGAAAATGGATGTTTAGGAACTATTGATCAAATCTTAACTGGTGGCATTGA
>JBIPMI010000010.1:0-20625 GCA_044369215.1 Bacteroidia bacterium
AGGAAACCTACCCTACCCGCTTTGTTGGTTTAGGAACTTTGCCCATGCAAGATATCGATTTAGCATGCCAAGAGCTTTCACGTTGCAAACACGAATTAAATCTTCCGGGAGTAGAAATAGGGACCCATATAGAACATAGAAACCTGGATGATGAATATTATTATCCTTTTTATGAAACCGCAGAAAAATTAGGCATGTGCATTTTCGTACATCCTTGGGATATGATGGGTCAGGATAGAATGCCAAAGTATTTTTTACCTTGGTTGATTGGAATGCCGGCTGAAACTTCTTTGGCAATTTGCAGCATGATTTTCGGAGGCATTTTCGACAAATTTCCAAAATTAAGAATACTTTTTGCTCATGGAGGAGGCTGTTTTCCGCAAACTTTAGGAAGAATTTCGCACGCTTTTCATGCACGACCTGATTTATGTAATGTACACAAAATTGCTGACCCTAAAGATTATATAGGAAAATTTTATGTCGATTCATTGGTTCATGATGATGATACTTTCAGGTTTTTATTCAATCAATTCGGTGCTGATAAAATAGCAATGGGAAGTGATTTCCCCTTCCCATTAGGCGATTTAGAACATGGACGATTTATTGAATTAATGAAAGAAATCTCACAAGAAGACAAAGAAAAGTTGTTATTTAAAACAGCTAAAGAATGGCTTGGAATCTAGGCTTTTACTAACTTTTCAAATTCAAGCATTCCTTCACTTGCTACTTTTTTAATTGAAATTAAATTGGGGTTATAAACATCAATTGGTTTAGGATCTATTAAATAAACGGGCACATCAGGTCTAACAAACCTGGTTAAACCTGCTGCAGGATAAACTTGTAAGCTGGTACCAACAATCAGAAAAATATCAGCTTTACTGACCACGGAAGCTGCTTTTTCAATCATTGGAACATCTTCACCAAACCATACAATATGTGGACGTAATTGTGAACCCGATTCACATAATTCACCCATTTTAAGCTCCCAGCCATTAATAAGATAAATTAAATTTCTGTTAATTGAACTTCTTGAGTACAAAATTTCACCATGTAAATGCATGACATTTGTAGAACCAGCTCTTTCATGTAAATCATCTACATTTTGTGTAATTATGGTAACATTGAAGTCTTTTTCAAGATTCGCTAAAATTTGATGAGCCGCATTTGGTTGGGCCTCTAGGACAGATTTTCGTCTCATATTGTAAAAATCTTGTACCATTTCTGGATTTTTTTTCCATGCCTCAGGTGTGGCAACATCATAAACATTGTAGCCTTCCCAAAGGCCATCGCTGTCTCTAAAAGTCTTCAAGCCACTTTCTGCACTTACTCCTGCGCCTGATAAGGCAACTAAATGGGGTTTACTTTTGTCTAACATATTGTTATCTTTACTTTTTATTGAAAAAACTATACAAATATCAATTAAGCGCAATTTTGTTTTTGATGCTGATAATTTCGGCACAGAAACATGCATTTGCAATTATCAAACAACCAAAACTTGGGATACACTTTATTGAAAATAAAGGTCAATGGCCAAGTGAAGTTTTGTTTAGAGCTGATATTCCTATTGGCGACTTATTTATCGAAAAAAATACGCTTACTTATTTGTTTGTAGATAAAGAAGCAATCCATGAAGCACAGCATAAAAACAGCAAATCAAAAATCCATTATCATGCTGTCAAATTACGATTTTTAAATGCATCTTCCAAACCAAATATTGTAAAAGAAGAACAATTTCCTACCTATTATAATTACTTTGTAGGACCCAAATCCAATTGGGCTTCACAGGTACATGCCTACCAAAAAATCACCCTAAAAAATCTATATCCAAATATTGATTTAGAGCTAATTTCTCAGGGTGAATCAATTAAAATGAATTTCCAATGTCACCCTGGTTCAAATCCAAATAATATAAAAATTAAATATGATGGTGCAAACGATATTCAGATTAAAAATGGAGAATTTATAACCAAAACCGATTTAGGTGAAATTAAAGAACAAGCACCATTCAGTTTCCAGGGAATGGATTCGAATTCAATTCAAACTTCATATCAATTAAACAAAAAAGTTTTAAGTTATAATCTTGCTAATTATTCTAAAAATCAAGTTTTAACTATCGATCCAAATATTGTATTTGGAACCTATATTGGTAGTGCCGCAGATAATTTTGGCTTTTCTGCAACTTTTGATAATAATGGAAATGCTTATGGTGCAGGAACAGTTTATGCCTCAAATTTTCCTGCTACTGCCGGCGCATATGATTTAACTTATGCTGGTGGACAAAACATTCCGGGAGAGTCTGCCAGAGATGCTTTTATATCTAAATTTTCACCTGATGGCAGTAGTTTAATTTATGCAACATTCTTAGGAGGTGCATCAAATGAACAACCACATAGTATGACGGTTAATAGTTTAGGAGAACTGGTAATATATGGAACAACAACTTCCAATACATTTCCAACTACTTCAAATTCCTATGATACTACACTAAATGGTAATCACGATATTTTCATATGTAAATTAAGCAATAATGGAAGTACATTAATTGCATCAACTTTTGTTGGTGGAGTTTTTGATGATGGAATAAATGGTAATATAACCTATCCTTATGCCAATCAAACAATTTTATTACCTTATAATTATGCTGATAATTACCGAGGCGAAGTAATTTGTGATGCTTCAGGAAACATATACGTAGCCACATCCACAAAATCAAAAAACACAGATAATCTTCCAATTATTAATCCTGCTCAAGCAACATATGGTGGTGGATGGCAAGATGGTTTTTTGTTTAAAATGAATTCAAACCTCAACACCATGTTAAGTTCAACCTATATTGGTGGCAGTGGTGATGATGCAGCCTATTCTCTTTGTTTGGATAATTTAAATAATTTGTATGTTTCAGGAGGAACAACTAGTACAGATATAGCAGGATTACAAAATTCACCTAAAGGAGCAATTGATGGTTTTGTGGCAAAATTTAATGCCAGTAATTTAAGCAGACTAAATTTGGTTTATTATGGAACGGTTGGTAACGACCAATGCCAATTTGTGCAAGTAGATCCGCAGAATTTCCCTTTTGTAATGGGCCAAACAAATGGAAATATAACTCCCACTACCGGAGCATATTCTCAAACCAATGGAAAACATTTTGTAAGTAAGTTAAGTAAAGATTTAAGCACAATTTTATTGACAGGAATTTTTGGTCCATCTATGACAGAACCCGGCTTGTCTCCATCAGCTTTTATGGTTGATAATTGTGGAAGAATTTATATTTCAGGTTGGGGAGGACAAACAAATTATAATTATCATGCTGGGTTGAGTGATACATATAATTTACCCGTTTCTCCAAATGCCTTTCAAAATACAACAGATGGATCTGATTTTTATTTAGGCGTATTTTCACCAAACATGGCTTCTTTGCTATATGGCACTTATATTGGTGGGGGAAGCAGCGCAGAACATGTTGATGGAGGAACTTCCCATTTCGACAAATCAGGAATTATCTATCAAAGTGTATGCGCAGGTTGTGGTGGATTTTCAGATTTTCCAACAACAGTAACAGCCCATTCAAGAACGAATCCGGGTAAAAGGCCTGGAAATGCTAATATTGGTGGATGTAATCTGGCCATGTTTAAATTCGATTTAAGAACCTATTTGGCTGCTCCTGTATTTAAGGATACTATATTAAATATTGAAGCCGGGGATGAATTAAACTTCAAAATTATTGCCACTGATTCAAATGGTGATAGAATGACATTCTTCGCATCCTCTCCTATTTTTGCAAGTCATATAAACCGAGCTCAATTAACCGATACACTTGATATTCCCGGGAGGTATGAGGTAAATTTAAAATGGACATCAAATTGTAATTATGTCAATAGAGATACAATTGTAATTGATGTCGAATTCAATGATAATGCTTGTCCAAATCCAAATATTACTAAAGGTAAAATTAAAATCGTTG
The DNA here is from genome assembly GCA_044369215.1 of Bacteroidia bacterium. Lineage (GTDB taxonomy): Bacteria > Bacteroidota > Bacteroidia > UKL13-3 > UKL13-3 > CAISCU01. Next base: position 3,965 of record JBIPMI010000010.1, read on the forward strand.
TACAATCATTCCCAATTCCGGCTCCATTTCCATCTTGTTTAAGAGCTTTATCCGATAACAGTGTAGAGTTAAATTGGAATCCACCTGCTCCTGATACCTATTTGAATAAATACCGCATTTTAAGAAAAACTGGCTTTGATAACCCTATTGTTTTATATGATTCAATTCTTGCTGGACCACCTGATTTGTATAAAGACCAAGCTGCAATCAATCATTTAAATACAAACTATTGTTACCAATTAATCAGCTTAAACAATTGTTTAATTCCGGGTGATACTTCAAGAACAATTTGTTCAATTATAAAAGATGATACGCTAACCGATTTAGGATTTTCAAATATTGAGAATGAATTTTATAAAATGAATGCTTTTGATACTTTAACAATTTCAAAGGTATTTTATGATACAGATCCTAAAGATTCAGTATTTCTTCAGTTACAAACAAGTATCAATCAAGGACCAAAATTCATGTACCGCGCTGAAAACAATTCAAGTTTTGGATTATTCTGGGCAAGGTATATTAGCGATTGTTCTGATGTTGGAGATACTGTAGAGATAGAAATTGTTTTGTACGATAATCAATGTCCGGCACCAAGACGAAAAACTAAAAGAATAAAAATATATATCGCACCATTTCCTCCTGCCCCGCCAACAAGTTTAGGTTGCCCAAGAAGATACAATAATGATACGATTGAAATTAGATGGAAAGCCCTTCAAGCAAATCAATTCACACAAAAATTATATGTACTAGAAAGTATTGATGGAGCAGGATTTAATCCAGTATTTGAAACTTCCAACTTATCTACAACATCCTTGATTTATACCAAAAAATTTGATTTTAATTCGAATTATTGTTACAAAGTAGTAAGCTCTGATGTTTGTAATATTTACAATGATTCCTCAATTGAAGTCTGCACCAAAGATGCAAATAAAACTCCTCCAGCAATTGGAATTCATACTGTTAGTGTAGTTAATGATAAATCAATTGAAGTTAAGTGGCAATCTGTAAATAAAGATAGTTTTTGGCGCTATGAACTTTATAAAAAAACAGGCAGAATTGGAAGTGATTATCAGCTGATTCATTTAGCATCTAATGCAAATGATACCGGATTTATTGATTCAGAAGTTTCTGTTGATGATTTTTCTTACTGTTACAAAATTTTCAATACAAATGATTGTGGAACCTTAAGCTTCCCTAGCAAAGATGCTTGCTCAATTGTCCTTCAGGGGATAGTTTATCCTTTTGAATATCATCAACTATATTGGTTACCCTATACTTATTTCAAAGAAGGTTTAAACAGGTATGAGTTATTAAAAACTGAACCTGGCATTTATACTGAAAAGTTACATGAAACTACTTTTGATAAAACAGTAGAATCAACAGATAAAAACCTCAACCCAGATAATGGCTTGTACCAATACAAGGTGGTCGCTTACGACAATCATGTTAATCCACCTTATTCCAGTGTATCAAATACAGTTGATTTAGTTGAACCACCAGTACTAAACGTTCCAAATGCATTTACCCCAAATGGTGACTTATTGAACGATGAATTAAAAACCGTTCACATTTTTGTTAAAGATTATCATTTGAAAATATTTAACAGATGGGGCGAATTAATTTGGGAAAGTAAGAATAAAAATGAAGGCTTCATTGGCGATAATAAATCAATAGAATTGGCTAATGATGTTTACTTTTATATTGTTGATTATTCAGGTTGGGATGGCTCTTCTTATAGCAAAAAGGGTAATATTACTATTTTAAGATAAAAAAAATGACCCGATAAATCGGGTCATAATATTAATTAAATTTAGATCTAAGTTTTATTTGAGTCAATCTTCTTTTGGTATCTAAAGAAAAATCACCATCCATCATCCACTGGTAATATCCATGGTCATTTTTTAAAACTTGTTCAACCAATTTACCTTTGTGTTTACCAAAATTAAATACTTCTTTCCCTTCCTCATTGTATTGCATTCTACCTGCCAAATCAACATTTCTGGTTTGCCCCGACATCACATGTAAATGGTCGATATCGTTCTTTAGGTTTTCGTAATGGTTGATTTGGGCCATTAAAACTTCCAATGTAGCACGCGTATCATCCATCGCGTGGTGAGCATTTTCAATGGTTTTATTGCAGTAGAATTTATATGCGGCACCCAGGTTTCTTGGTTCCATAGTATGATAAATTCTTTGTGCATCAATAAACTTTCTATTTTCTACATCAAAATCAACACCTGCCCTTAAAAACTCTTCTACCAATAAAGGAAAATCGAACTTGTTCGAATTAAAACCTGCAAAATCACATCCTTTCATAAAATCAGCTAACTCTTTTGCAACCTCAGTGAACTTAGGAGCATTGGCAACATCAGCATCACTAATTCCATGAATTGCCGTAGATTCAGGTGGAATTGGCATTCCGGGATTTATTTTCAATAATTTAATTTCTTCAGAACCATCAATATGAACTTTAATGCATGCTATTTCTACAATTCTGTCATTTGATATACTGATACCGGTTGTTTCTAAATCGAACACAACCAAAGGCTTTTTTAAGTTTAATTGCATAGTTATATAAAAAAGAAAACCGAGCTAAAAAAAACCCGGTTTATAATAAATTTCAATCGTATTTATTCTAATTCTTCGGTGAGACCGGAACTCTCTTCAGCCTCTCCTTCTTCGCCACCTTCACCATTATCAAATAAGCCAAATTCATCTGCTTCATCATCAGAAATTTCACCCGGAATTTCCTCCGACCTATTCAAATAATTTTTTGTTATTTCATCAAATTCATTGTCATCAACAACACCAAATCTTTGTACCTTATCATATTGCTTTGGAGCTAAACCCACAGATTTGCTGCAAGTTGGATAAGTAATTTTTGGATTTTCGGTAGTTGATATATTAAACAATTCAATCATAAAAGCCCAACATTCAATAAAATCATATACATACATGATTTTTTGATGAGGGTCGTTTACGAATTGATTTAATTTCGATTTAGCCATAATTGGAATAGGATTATCGGCATTTTCCGACATATCCTCCAAAGTAATTTCCTGCCCTTTTTTCCAGGCATCAGTGCTCATATAAAATGATGCCATGTGTTTAGAATCAAATTTAAAAGATTCTAAAATTGCATGATGAAAATCTAGAAAAGTTTGGGTTGATTTTATTTCAATTACCCTATAAATATCTTCGAATTCTTCGAAATAAACTTTAAACTTATATACTGCCATACCATTTTTGTTCGAATGCGAATTTGGGAAAAAAATCCAAGGTCTCAAAAAAGCATTTCATTTTAATTCCATTATCTTCTGCTAAACGTGAATATTAGACACTTAAATACTGACAAACAGAATATTAAAAACTTATCTAATTAAATTAAACTTACCACTAATCAATCGTGGTCTATCTAACCTATCATAAACAATCAATTCAAATGTGTAAATATCAGAGGGTTGGGCATTTCCTTCAAAATAGCCATCCCAGCCAAAATTTAAATCATTTGATTTATAAACTGGAACTCCATACCTATTAAATATAGTTACCCCGCCTTTCTTATACCCAAAATATTCAACTCCAAAAACATCATTGATACCATCGTTATTCGGAGTAAAAGCTGTTGGTGCAAAAACGGTCCAACCTGAAAAAATTCTTCCTGTGTATTGCATAGAATCAGTGCATCCATAAGCTCCAATAGCCCATAAGGTAATAGTTAGCTCACCTGAATCTTTTAGGGTTTTACTTAAGCTGGTTTTATATCCATCATCAATTAAATCATTATCAAAATACCACAATAATCGAGTTGCATTACTTCCATTAAAGGCAAAATTAACTACATCACTAATAATCCATTCGGTTGGATTAAATACAAAACTTGCAACCGGTTTGGGCACTGCTATAATTTTTTTGCTGATGCTGGTACTTGTGCATGAAGCTATCATACCTCTTAAGTTGATAATAGTATCTTGCTTTGGAAAAATTATCAGTGTTTGTGAACCTTCAATTTCATTCCAAAAATATTTACTTGCTCCAGCTGCATTTAAAATAACGGGGTCACCAATACAAACAGAATCATCTGAAGAAATTGTAACAACCGGATTTTGTATCAAAAGAATTTGGGCTGAAATAGTATCTCCAGTGCAAGTACCGGCGCTAGTTTCCAATACTTTTAAATCGTACACTCCTGGAATATTTCCCCAATTTATTTTGATATCATTTGTTCCTTGTCCAGAAACAATACTTCCTCCTTTCACAAACCATTGATAGTTTGATCCGGGGGTTGAAATTACTCTATAACCTGAAGCAATTTCACCAATACATGCTGTATCAGCATATTGAGAAAATGCTTCAGGAGGATAAAAAAGTAAACAACCCAAACAGATATAATATCTGATGAGCTTAAAAAACAATAAAATAAATTCTAGTAAGGTGTAATTGCTGAAGTGCTTGGTTTAGCAGAAACAACAATAGTTAAAGGTAAAATTGCAGCAATTGCAGTTGTTCCTACAGCACCAGCATTTAAAGCAGCAGGTGTTAATGAATTAGTTGCAGAAATTCCTGTAATTACCAAAGTGTAGTTTTTAGCACTTGTACCAGTATTAGATAAAAATCCAGATAAGGTTGTTCCGGTAATAGTAGCAGTTGCTATAGTTGTATTTACTGAACCCGCACTTCCTGCAACCGTTGTAGCTCCATCTTTAATTTCATAGTTAATAGTATATGTTCCCAAATCTCCTAAACTACCTGCAACGAAATTACTCATTTCAATAGTGATATCACCAGGACTAGATAATGGACAACTAGCAGTAACACTTGTAACAGTTGTATTAGAAGGATTTTTGTAAATAGGAGTTGGATTTGGATAGATTGTAATTCCATAAGCCTGATTTTCGCCAATACATGAACTAACTGTTTCACTTACTAAAACTGAGTCTGTAAGTTTTGATGCACCAGAATACGTCCAATTTACAGCATAATTAGCTCCTCTACCACCACCAACTGCTCCTGAACCATTAGCACCACCAGCTTTAATAGACCAGTTGATTACCGATGTAGCATTTGTTGTTGAGTCAATACGGTAACGAGTTTGATTACCAGACCATGTTTTTTGTTGCGCTTGTGATACAAATGCGAATCCAATTACCATTAGAACCACTAATAATAATTTGTTTGTGTTGTTGTTTTTCATATGTTTTTATGTTGTTTGATGTTGTTTAATTTAATGTGGTAATAAACCATTTGTTGCTGGTCTAGGATTAACTTGTATTGTTTGATTTGAACTTTTTTGACAACCAATATTGCTTGTAACAGTTAGAGTTACTCTATATAGTCCTATTGATGCATAAGTGTGTGTGGTATTTGAAATCCCACTTCCAGAGCCAGTTCCTGTATCACCAAAATTCCAATTTGATGTTGCAATTGAACCTGAACTGATACTTGAACTATTGGTAAAACTTGTTGCTACTCCTACACATGCAGCACCTGCACTAAAAGATGAAGTTGGACTTGGAGCAGAACTGATAATAAACCTGAAATTGTTGTTTGAATTGTTGTTCATTGTAAGTGTTGACATATCACAATTGGTTTCACTAACAACGCCGCCGGGTGCTAACTGACTTGTATTTAAAATGGAACTGAATAAATAATATCGAATGGTATCGCCTGAGTTTAAAACGGGAATTTTAGTTGAGCCCAATGAGCCGGAAAAAGACAATTCTGCTAAAAATGAAGGAGTAAAACTAGAATCGCGCGTGTAACGAAGATAGATTTTCTCAGAAGCATTTGGACTAGAAGATGTTATCACCGAGATAGTTATAGAGTCACCATTAGAACAAACTGTTGTTGGTGATTGTGATGTAGATATAATTGAAACCGGATTGAATGTAGTTTCCCAAACAGCCATGTAATTATTTATAAATTGATTATCACCAATATTAAAAGTATAATAATTGCCTGAAATTGTTGCAGGTAATTGGCCATTGGCTCCTCCTCCTCCACTAGCTGTATTATACAAAGCACCATAGCTAGAATCACGATTTATAATAGAATTAAAGCTAGCAATAGTTTTACCGGCTGAATAAGGATTCCATTTGATACTGAAATCTTGTGAAGTTGAGGTTCCTTTGCAAAATAACCATTGACCTGAACCCGCTGCAAATGAAGTTGATGCTTGTGCTCTATATTGTCTGAGTTTACCTAATTGTGTTAAATTGTAAAATGAAAAAGCCCCGGAAAAAATATTGGTTCCTAATACTGATGGCTGAGCAAAACTCGCCAAACTTAAGTGACATAAAATGAAAAATAAGAGTGGTTTTAAACCGCGCATAAATTCAGTATTAACGGCGAATATGCGATTTTTTCAAATGAAATTCAATGTTTACTTCAAAATTTACAATTGACATATTCAATATGTTATTCTAAACATATACCATTTGGCTTTAGCTGATGAATTTCACCCAATTCTTTCATGAGTTGTATAGCAGCTTCGCGCTCATTTTTAATCTTACCTTCTAAAATTGATTCCCGAATTTCTTCCTTTATAATTCCGATTATTTTAGAAGGTTCCAAGCCAAAATATGCCATAATATCTTCACCACTTACTGGTGGTTGCCAATTTCGTAACGCATCTCTTTCTTCAACTTCAACAACCAGTTCCTGAACTTTTAATAAATTACCTCTGTACTTGTTTAATTTATCCTGACTTTTAGTAGTCATATCAGCTCTGCACAATAAGAACAAGTCGTTTAAATCTTCGCCGGCATCAACTATTAATCTTCTTATAGCAGCATCAGTTACTCCATCTTCAGCCAATGCTTTAGGACGGTGGTGTAATGCAACCAATTTTTCTACATATTTCATTTTTTCATTCAGAGGTAATTTTAACTTTCTGAATATTTTTGAAATCATTCTGCTTCCCTTGTCTTCATGACCATGGAATGTCCAGCCTTCTTGAGGAATGAATTTTTTAGTTACAGGCTTTCCAATATCATGTAGTAATAAAGCCCACCTTAACCACAAATCATTTGTTTCTTCCGAACCTTGATCCAATACCTGCAAACTATGATAAAAATTATCCTTGTGACCTTTACCATTCACATAATCAATCCCATGTAATGCTTTTAGTTCTGGAAAAATTATCTCTAATAAGCCACATTCAAACAATAAATTCAATCCTATTGAAGGTTTTTTAGAAAGAATAATTTTATTTAATTCTTCAATAATTCTTTCAAAAGAAACAATTTTGATTCTGTCTTTATGCTTTTTAATTGAATCAAAAGTTTCAGGTAAAATATCAAAGTTTAATTGAGAGGCGAAACGAACTGCTCGCATCATTCTTAATGGATCATCATCGAAAGTAATTCCTGGTTCTAAAGGTGTTCTTAGAATCTTTCTTTTTAAATCATCTAATCCATGAAATGGGTCTAATAAAGTGCCAAAATCATTCTTATTTAGACTGATACCTAATGCATTTATTGTAAAATCTCTTCTTGATTGGTCTTCTTTTAATGTACCAGGACTCACCTCTGGTTTTCTGCTGTTTCTTGAATAACTTTCTTTGCGGGCACCAACAAATTCAACTTCCCAATCATTGCACCTTACCATTGCAGTTCCAAAGTTTTTGAAAACAGCAAAATCGCTTGAACTTCCAATATGTTCCGAAAATTCCTTTGCAAAATCTATCCCGTTTCCAACAACTACTATATCTATATCTTTTGAAGTTCTTTCTAAAAAAATATCGCGAACAAATCCACCTACTACATAGGCTTCTATACCAGTTTTTTCTGCTACAATTCTTAAATCATCAAAAATTCTATCTTTTAAATCAATTTTCACATCACAAAAATATAAAAAGCCATAGACTCTCTTTGTTTTATTATGATTGAAGTTTGGATAATCTTTAAAATAACAGTCCTTCGTAATTAGAAATCACCTGTTTAGCAATTTTATCTGAATCAAATTTAGAAGCTTGAGCATATCCTAAATTTATTAATTTTAAACGCAATTCAGGATTTCCTGAAATTTCCTTTAAATTGGAAATAAGTGTTTCGGCATCATTAAAATCAGAATACAAAGCCGCATTTCCAGCAACTTCTGGTAAACTTGATTGTTTTGAACTAAGCACTGGAACTCCACTTCTTAAAGACTCGAGTATTGGAATTCCAAATCCTTCAAATTTACTAATATAAGCAAACGCAAAAGCCGATTGATATAAAATTGGCAGCTCCTCCTCTTCTATATTATCTAAAAAAAATACCTTGTTTTGAAGTCCATTTAACCTTACATATTGCAACATATCTGAATATAAATCGGCCTTTTTCCCTAAAAATATTAAACTGTTATCTTGCAAGTTTGCCTCATGAAAGGCCTTCAATAGTAACAATTGATTTTTACGTTTTTCCAAAGTACCAACACTAAGAATAAACTTTTGTGGTAATTGATGTTTAAGTAGAAAAGAGTTTTTCTCCTCATCAGAATGTTTCTTCCTGAAATGAATTCCACAATCCTGATAAACTACTTCAATTTTAGATTCATCTATACCATAAAACTCTTGAATATCCGTAGACGTTTGTTGACTACATGCAAAAATTTTATCAGCTCTAACTACTGCCGATTTAAACTTTCTTTCATAAATTCTCCTATCTATTGGTGGGTACAATTCCGGAAATCTCAAAAAAATAAGATCGTGAATGGTTACTACTTTTTTTATATCCAACCTTTCAATACCAACCGGTAATTCATTACTTAAGCCATGAAAAATCTGAATTTTATCCCTTTTAATTTCGTCTAATAAACCATGACTTCTCCAATATGTAGGCAAAAACTGATGGATTTTTTTTGTGGGTTTAACGATTTTTACATCATGTTTATTTAAAAACTCCTGACCTAAGTCACCAATCTCAGGTGTAAATAAATATAATTGATTATCAGACTTTTCATCAATTAAAGCTTTAATAAAACTGCGGCTATAGTTACCCAAACCCGTTTTATTATGAAAAGCTCTTTTTGCGTCAAATCCAATGTTCATATGCTTACAAATAACGGAATTTAGCCTCATACTTCAATGTTTCCAATACTTGGGATGAGATATTATAGCCTCTTGCTTATATGAATATATGTTCATATATTTGTACTTGAGAATTATGATTAAAACAGAAAAACTAGAAAAAGCAGCATTTATTCTAAAAACAATTGCTCATCCTACCAGATTGGCAATTATTAGTTTTTTAAATGATAATGGTCCAAGTACAGTTAGTGAAATTTGTTCTGAAACGAATTGCGAACAATCATTAATATCACATCATTTAATAAACATGAAACTAAAAGGAATTCTTTTGGCAAAAAAAGAAGGAACTAAAGTTATATATAGTTTAAAGGAGAAGGAACTATGTGCTGTTATAAATTTAATGGATAAGTGTAATTGTAATTATTGATTTGGTTTTGAAAGTATTATTACATTCAATCAAAATTAAAATCATAAAATTACTTGATGCCTATCAACCTAATTTTATATGTATTTTAAAGCTTTGAATAAAATTTAAATCTTATGTACATTCAACAATTATACACCAATTGTCTAGCCGAAGCAGCTTATTATATAGAAAGTAATGGTGAAGCTGCAATTATAGATCCTTTAAGAGAAACCAGTCCATATATTGAAATAGCTGAGCAAAGAAATGCCAAAATAAAATATGTTTTTGAAACTCATTTTCATGCAGATTTTGTATCGGGTCATATTGATTTAGCTGCTAAAACTGGCGCAACAATTGTATATGGACCAAGCGCAGTTTCAGAATTTAACATGTATGTAGCACAAGATGGTGAAGTATTTAAACTTGGTGATATCCAGCTAAAATTATTACATACACCTGGACATACATTAGAATCATCATGTTTATTACTAATTGATGAAAATGGAAATAATCATGCTGTATTTACCGGAGATACATTGTTTGCAGGTGATGTTGGAAGACCTGATTTAGCGGTAAAATCAGATTTATCAAAAGAAGATTTAGCTGGTTTATTATATGATTCAATTTATGACAAATTGATGGTTTTACATGATGATGTTATTGTTTATCCTGGACATGGTGCTGGTTCGGCATGCGGTAAAAACATTGGGAAAGAAACATCAACCACCATTGGTATTCAAAGAACATCAAATTATGCATTGGCTTGTGAAACCAAGGAAGAATTTGTTGAAAAAGTAGCAAGCGGATTAGATGAGCCACCAAAATACTTTTTTATTGATGCAGCAATTAACAAAAAAGGCTATAGAAATATTGATGAAGTAATGAGCAGAAATGCTGTTGCATTAAGAGTTGAACAAGTAGTTGAAGAAATTGAAAAAGGCACCATAATTTTAGATGCAAGAACCGCAGAAATTTTTGAAAAAGGTTTTATTCCTGGCTCAATAAATATTGGATTAGAAGGACAATATGCAGTGTGGGTAGGTTCGTTAATCGACCATGGAAAACCAATTATTGTAATTGCAGATGAAGGAAAAGAAAAAGAAGCAATTCTAAGATTGGCAAGAGTTGGTTATGAACATGTTTTTGGTTATTTAGGTGGTGGTTTTGATTCATGGATTAAAGCTGGCAAAAATATTGAAGTAGTTGAAAGCATTGAACCTGAAGTTTTTGCAGAAGAATTAGGAATAGAAAATCCAACTGTAATTGATGTTAGAAATCCTTCAGAATGGAGTAATGGTTTTGTTGAAGGTGCTGCGTTAATTCCACTTTCAAAACTTGAAAAAGCATTAGAAAATTTAAATCCTAATAAGAAATATTTGATCCATTGTGCTGGTGGTTACAGAAGTATGATGGCCAGTTCAATTATGAAAAAACACGGATTCGCTCATGTTAAAAATGTGCATGGAGGAATAAATAAAATTAAAGAAGCAGGTTATTTGTTGGTAATCCCCAAATAAAAAGAATCAAGAAAAAACATAATAATTTATTAGATGAAGGAATTTATAATTAAACACAAAACAACAATTATTGGAGCAGTAATTGGAGGATTTGCAGGACTAGCTTATTGGTATTTTGTTGGTTGTGCTGATGGTACATGTGCAATTACTTCAAATCCTTATAGAAGTTCTGCTTATGGATTGTTTATGGGTGCAATTGCAGGAAATGGATTTAAAGCCAAAGAAAAAAAAGAAACAAGTATATAATATGTCAACTTTACATGAAGTAGAAACAAGCTGGAAAGAAGGCTTCGAATTTGATTCCATCATAGATGGTCATCATTTAACCATAGACAGCTCTATTACTGGTGGTGGCAATGATAAAGGCCCTAGACCAAAAGCACTTATATTAAGCTCATTAGGCGCTTGTACAGGAATGGATATTGTGAGTTTATTGCAGAAAATGAGGGTAGATTTTAGTGATTTTGCTTTGAATGTTAAAGCTGATTTGCGAGATGAACATCCGAAAATTTATACCCGAATTTACTTGGAATATAAAATCAAGGTAAAAAAAGAGGATGAAGAGAAAATGCATAAAGCAGTTGAATTATCTAAGGATAAATATTGTGGAGTTAGTGCGATGTTAAGTATGGTTTGTCCTATTGATTTTAAAATTACATTTTTAGATTAGGGCCTGCTGAAAAAGACAGAAACAGGTCAGATTTTAGACGCTGCCAAATTATACCGAATGCATTTTGTTAAAGTCCAATAAATTAGCCTAAACAAAATTGCCTCGGTATTAAACTAGGTTATTTCTGTTTTATGTTTAAGATGTATATAAAATACTTCAATTTGGCAGCAACGACAAAGATGGCCTTGTTTCTGCCTTTATTTGATTTGAAAACTAGTTTTACTTGATGCAAGGTTTTTTAAGCCATTGTTCTTAAAAACTTGTATTAAAAATATTATAAAAATGGCTAATTGATTGATAATAAGTTCTAATAAAGATTTTCAGCAGGCCCTAGATTAGTTCATATGTAGCTTAGGGAATCTAAAAGCTTCTCCATCATGAATCATCAATGAATGTATTTCAAAAGTCAAAAATCTGTTGATTGGAAACTGTTGAACAATATCTAAAACCTCTTCCGCCTCTTCAGCATCAAAGATAATCCAGCCTTTAGTTCGCTCTTCATTTACTGTATAAGTAAGAATTTTACCATCAGAAATTAGCTGATCCACATAGGCTCTGTGCGAAGGAATCATTTGCATAAACTCCATATCCAGGATTTCCGGTAAAAACATTTCAACCATAAAGTGAGCCATAATTTTTGATTTTAGGGTGCAAATTTCAATAACCATGCCCAATTTACAAAAAAATCAATTAATATCGTCTTAAACATTTAACAATTCGTTAACCTATATTTTTACATTTTTGTAGGATTAGACTTGTTTTAGAAATCATGATTAAAGACCGCAAAGGATATTTATTTAGAGATAGAGAAATTAGCTGGTTGCATTTCAATGAAAGAGTGCTTCAAGAGGCTGAAAATGCGGAAACTCCTTTAATGGAAAGAATTAAGTTTTTAGCAATTTTTTCTTCTAATCTTGATGAATTTTTTAGGGTAAGAGTAGCCCAAATTAGAAAAGTTCAAAAAATTAATGGCAAAAAAAGTATCAGTGAATTCCAATCTTCACCCGATGAAATTTTGTCAGAAATCCAAAGAATTGTTGTTTCACTACAGGACAGATTTACATCTGTATACAATAATCAAATCATTCCTGAACTTGGAAAAAGAGGGATTTATTTAAAAGAGGAATTTGAATTAACAGAAAATGAACTGACAGTAATGAAGGAACATTTCAGGTCTAATATCATTTCTCATCTTTTTCCGGTTTTAATTGATGATTTAAAAGCAGCACCTCATTTAAGAGATCGCAGCATCTATTTAGCTGTTCGAATGTTTTCTTCTGACGGAAATTTAGAGCCTAAACATGCGATTTTAGAAGTTCCTACAAATATTGTAAGTAGGTTTTATATCCTTCCAAAAAGTGGAAACGACACTCATATTATTTTATTAGAGAATATTATTAGAGCTTATTTACCTGGTGTCTTCTCAATTTTTGACTACGATAAATTTGAAGCCTTTGTTATCAAAATGACAAGAGACGCTGAATTTACTATAAGTCAGGATGAAGAAAATTATTCTGTTAGTTTACTTGATAAAATTCAAAAAAGTTTAAAACAACGCTCAAAAGGAAGTCCTACCAGGTTTGTTTACGATGAGAAAATGCCAAGATACATGCTTGATTTACTCATTAAAAAGTTAGAGTTAAAGAATGTAAACCTTATACCAGGAGGCAGATATCACAACTTCAAAGATTTCATGGATTTTCCTAAAGTTGGTTTGAAGGGAGATTATTTTGAATCACTTCCGGCTCTTCCTGTTAAAACTTTTGATAAAGCCAAAACCATGTTTGATGTCATATCTCATGAAGATATTTTGGTGCATCATCCTTATCAATCTTTCGATTATCTGATAAGACTTTTAAGAGAATCTGCTATTGATCCAAATGTAGTTAGTATTAGAATTACATTATATAGAGTTGCAAAGAATAGTAATGTTGTTAATGCTTTAATTAATGCTATAAAAAATGGTAAAAAGGTTATTGTACTAATGGAATTACAAGCCAGGTTTGATGAAGAATCAAATATTTACTGGACCAATCAATTGCAAGAAGCCGGTGCACATGTTCATTTTGGCAAACCAGGACAAAAAGTACATTCTAAAATTTGTCAGATTCAACGTAAAGAAAATGGAACAATTGCAAAATATGCCCACCTGTCAACCGGTAATTATAATGGTGTAACTGCCCGCCTTTACAGTGATTTCGCTCTTTTCACAAAAGACAAAAACCTAACCAATGAAATAGATATGTTAACTGATATTTTATTCACGAATATCAGAAGAACAGGATTTAATCATTTATTGGTAGCTCCGGAATTCATGAAAAAGCAATTTATTGATTTGATTGATAAAGAAATTCAATTTGCGAATCAGGGAAAAGAAGCAGCAATCATCGCTAAAATGAACTCATTGGTAGATGTTGACATCATTAAAAAATTATATGATGCAAGTAAAGCCGGAGTAAAAATAGATTTAATCGTTAGAGGAATTTGTTGTTTAGTTGCCGGAATTGGAAATCTTTCAGAGAATATCAGGGTCATATCAATTATTGACAGGTATTTGGAACATTCAAGGATTTTCTTCTTTCACCATGGAGGAAAAGAAAAGATTTATCTAGCCTCGGCCGATTGGATGACAAGAAATCTATCAAACAGAATTGAATGTGGATTTCCGATTTATTCTGAGAAAAATAAAAAGATTATAAAAGACATTCTTCAAATACAATTATCTGATAACTGTAAAGCACGTATAATGAATGGAATTGATGATTCAATCAATTACAATCCTAGTTATGATATAAAAATCAGGGCACAATACGATACCTATTCATATTTAGAGAAAAGCTATCCCTTTTAATTACCTTTGTAAAACAAAATCGGCTGTCGCTGAGTAATCAGAGGAAAGTCCGGGCAACACAGAGCACCATACTGCCTAACAGACAGGGTTTCGCAAGAAATACAGAAAGTGCAACAGAAAGTATACCGCCTGTTTATTAATTTAAACCGGTAAGGGTGAAATGGTGGAGTAAGAGCCCACCGCTTCTTTAGTGATAAAGAAGGCAATGTAAACCTTATGGGTTGCAAGGTCAAATAGGCCTCAATCGTCAAACTGCTCGTTTGCTTAATTTCTTCGGAAATTATATTGAGGTGGGTAGACTGCTAGAGCGTGATGGTAACGTCAAGCCAAGAGAAATGATAGCCAATTAAACAGCAATGTTTAGTAACAGAACCCGGCTTATGATTTTGTAAAAAAGGGGCAATAGCCCCTTTTTTTCTTCAATCAAAAGTATAAAACTTAGAAAATAAAATTCAGGTTAAGTTGCTTAAAATTTAATTTAAACAGCAATTTTTTGACAAGTGGCGGCTTTTACTTATCTACCGGAGCTCCTAAAAACGCTCATTAATTCCTTTTCTACTCCATCTTCAATGGCACCATTCAAATCGATTTCAAATCCAGTGGCCACTATAAATATCATGATTAAGCAGAATATAACGCCTGTTCCCAGCATGAAAATCAAGGCTTTCGAGTTTACTTGTTGATTCATATCTTTACACTATTAGCTTTATTGTATATGTAAAGTAATAAATAAAGTATTTAAATTCCAAGCCACCTATCTAAGTTGCCAGATAACTGGTTTAAGTAGGAGTTGCCGAATAAATTCAAATGAACTAATTGATAATATATCAAACAGAAATCCATCCGGTACTCCCAATCCTCCTTTAATGGATAAATTGTTTGGTAGGCATCGTAAAATTCTATTGGAAATTTACCTACAAATTGTGTCATAGCAATATCCATTTCTCTATGACCGAAATAAATTGCAGGATCAATTAGAGTTGGTTTCCCTTCTTCATTTGCCAAAACATTACCTTTCCACAAATCTCCATGTAATAATGCAGGAGGTTCTTCCGGGAATACTGATTCAACCAGTTTATAATACTCAACAAGCTTTTTTGCAATCTGTGAATCAATAAGAGCTAAATCTGAAGCTCGTTTAACTAAAGGCTCTAATCTTTGCTCTATATAAAAATCAGCCCAATTGCTAGTTTTCGAATTTATTTGTGGTAGAGAACTAAAATAATTGTCTTCTGAAAATCCAAAATATTTATTGGTCTTTAAATGTAGTTTGGCTAATCCTTTTCCTAATTCCTCCCAATAATTATTCATCATTGGTCCTTCTTCAATCCACTCTAAAACCAAATAATTATACTGTTCAATGTGAAAACAACCCAATGCTTTAACAACATTTACACAATTTGTATCCTTTAGAAACTTTAATCCACTTAATTCTTTTTCGAAAAATTTCGGATAATTAGGTATATTATTTACCTTAACAAAGAAAGTCCCAACATCAGTTAAAACTTTGTAAGTCTGATTAATAGCCCCACCACCAACATGATAAACACCATATATGTGGGTGGGTTTTCCCAAAACTTTAGAAATGACTATATCCAGGTTCATCAGCATGTTTTAATCAACCAAATATCAACAAGGTTTTAATTGTATACAAAATTTGTCACTTTTACACCTCTAAGTGCACACAAGATATGGCGAAAATTTTAATTATTGATGACGAAAAAGCGATTCGTAACACACTTCGCGAAATTCTGGAGTATGAAAGCTATCAGGTAGATGAAGCTTCTAATGGTGAAGAAGGTTTAAATAAAATCGAAAATGAGGAGTTTGATGTAGTACTTTGTGATGTAAAAATGCCGAAGATGGATGGCATGACTGTCCTAGAAAAATCTAGGGAAATCGACGAAGATCTACCCTTCATTATGATATCCGGACACGGCAATGTTGAAATGGCTGTTGAAGCTACCAAAAAGGGGGCATTCGACTTCATTGTGAAACCTCCAGACCTGAACAAATTACTTATCACTCTACGTAACGCTGTTGATAAAAAGGACTTAGTTATTGAAACTAAAGTTCTTAGGAGACGTGTTTCTAAAACAAGAGAAATTATTGGCGAAACTCCTGCTATTGTTAATATCCTGGAAACAATTGAAAAAGTTGCTCCAACTGATGCCCGTGTTTTAGTAACAGGTGAAAATGGAACAGGA
>JBIPMI010000181.1:0-6483 GCA_044369215.1 Bacteroidia bacterium
TCAGTTAGAACAAATTAAATTCAACCTTAAAAAACCTGAAGTACAATATGCTGTAGCCTATTGTGATTTTCAGGATGCAGGTTATGTGAAATTGCTTAAGGATACCAAAGTTGAAGGTTTAACAGGACGAGTTTTAGAGATAGAAAAAATCTATGTAAGAAAGGTCTTCAAGGGCAAAAAAGTGGGTGCCGCTTTAATGCAATATGTCATTAATGAAGCCATCAGAAATGGTTATTCCTGGTTGTATTTAGGTGTTTGGCAAGAAAATACAGATGCCATCAGTTTTTACGAAAAGTTTGGATTCAAAACGGTTTCAACCCGTAAATTCAAATTAGGAGACCAGATTTGTGATGATTTTATGATGGCAAAAGATTTAAGAAATTAAAAACCTTTGATGTGATTTTACATCCGGTTTATATCAAATTGATACTTTAACAAACCAACCAACAAAAAATCCCGGTCTCCGTACCGGGATTTTTTGTTATATCAAATTTCAGTCTAGATTCTTCCAAACCTTGCAAAAGCAGCTTTCTCAAGCGTTTCTCTGTCTTCCGGATGGGCAATACTGGCTAACATTCTGGCTCTTTGTTCCATGTTTTTGCCGTATAAATTTACTGCTCCGTATTCTGTAACTACCCAATGAATATGTCCGCGGGTTGTAACAACGCCACCACCTTGTTTTATGAAAGGTACAATTCTTGAAAGTCCTTTTGCTGTTCTTGATGGCAAAGCAATGATTGGTTTTCCTCCTTCAGATAAAGCTGCTCCTCTGATAAAGTCCATCTGACCACCAATTCCTGAATATTGATAAGTTCCAATTGAATCGGCACAAACTTGTCCGGTTAAGTCGATTTCAATAGCACTGTTAATTGCAGTCACTTTTTGGTTCAGGCTGATAACTCTTGGGTCGTTTACGTAAGCAATATCGATACATTTAACAATAGGATTGTCATTCACGAAATCATATAGTTTTTTGGTCCCAATTAAAAAACCGGTTACACAATATCCATTTACGATTTTTTTCATTGAATTGTTAATCACACCAGATTGTATCAATGGAATCACACCATCTGAAAACATTTCTGTATGAATACCAAGGTTTCTATGTGCCCCCAGATTTTTAAGTACATTATCAGGAATCACACCAATTCCCATTTGTAAAGCAGCGCCATCTTCAACCAAAGCAGCAACATTTCTTCCAATCATCGAATTGATTTCATCAGTATGGTCGCCGTAACTAACTTCAGGCAATTCATCATTTACTTCAACCGCGTAATCTATCATCGACAATGGAATAAAAGCATCTCCATGTGTACGTGGCATATTTGGGTTGATTTGTGCAATGATTAATTGAGCATTGTTAACAGCAGCGCGTGCAACATCAATTGATGTTCCCAAACTCACATATCCGTGGCGGTCGGGGGGAGAAACATGCAATAATGCAACATCTAATGGTAAATAACCATTATTAAATAAAGCAGGAATTTCACTTAAAAATACTGGAACATAATCACCACGGTTTGAGTTTACTGCTATTCTCACCGATTCTGAAACGAAAAGAGAATTGATATAGAAGTGATCAGCTAAAGCCTCATCATTTAAATCGATTCCTAAAGTACTGATACTTACAAGTTCAACATCTTTTAATTCATGTTTTCTATCGAGCATGGCTTGTACCAACTGAAGTGGGGTTGCAGCACTACCATGAATAAAAACTCTACTATGTGAGACGATATGTTTGACAGCTTCTTGTGCACTGACAAATTTTGTTTCTTTTTTCATGGCTCAAAGGTAAGAAGAGTGAATACCGCCAGCCAATGACAGAAGTCAGTTAAAATGAAAAATGAGCAGTAAACTGATATTTTTCATTTACTACTCATTTGATAATTAGTTAATAATTAATCTACCTTCCTCTTTCTTTGAGTTGTTTGAGTAATTCACGTTTGAATTCGAGCTCCGCTTTAAATAGCATCACTACTTTTTGAACAGAAATAACTTTTTTGAATTCATTGGTATATTTTCTGATTAACTCGGCTTCATTGCTTTTGAATTGTAACATTTCCTGTAAAGCTTTTTCGGCTTCAGCATTAGAAAGGGCAGAAGGATCAGCCAATTCTTCAATTAAGTTTGCTTTGGTTGATTTGCGTAATTTTTCTTGTTCATCAACAAAACGATTATAAACCGGCCAGAATCTTTGCGCTTCTTCAGCAGTTAAACTCAATCGTTTTGTTATAAAGCCAATTTTCATGGCTTCAATTCTTTCTTTTCCTGGTTTTTGTGCCTGCGATATGGTGCTTATTAGCAGAACCATTATCATGATTATATACTTTTTCATCTTAGTTTTTTTAGCCGTTAATTTCATCAATTAATTCATTGTCTGCACCTTCTTCTATAAGGTAATTTTCAATTTCAGAACTGTTTTCCAATTTATTTAATTCATCACACCAACCCGCATCGCATAACATTTCTTCTCTAAAACCGGAGCTGCTTAGGTGTTCTATAATTTCATCCTCAGTTAAATCTTCAATTTTGGCTGTTTCTGTTTGATTTGATTGATTCATTTGCATCACACCAAAAACTATCAGCCCAAATACCAAACAAGCAGCTGCATAATTAACCCAATTTACATTTGGAAAGAAACTCAGTTTTTTCCCTTTTTTTGGTTGATTTACTTTCGATAATATCTGTTCGTTTAGGTTTTCAAAATAGAGAGGCGGAGTTTCAAAACCACCTTTTATATCGTTTAATTCAAGATTAGGTTCATTTGAAATTTCCTGAAGCTTTTTCAGGTTGTTTTCAAAGTAATCCTGAGGTGTCTCAAAACCTCCGGAACTTTTTAAACCCCTGATGAAATCTTCTTCTTTAATATGTTCGTTTTCAAAACTCATTTCTTTTAAGATGCTTTTTTTAATCAATCGTTTAATTTCAACTTCACAAATTCTTCAATTTTTTTTACGGCATGGTGATAAGAAGCTTTTAATGCACCAACTGAAGTACCAAGAATTTCTTCCATTTCTTCATATTTCAGTTCCTCATAATACTTCATATTAAAAACCAGTCTTTGTTTTTCAGGTAAACGTAAAATTGCTTCTTGCAAAATTAATTCAGCACGATTTCCATTAAAATAGGAACCGGCTTTTAAAGTTTCACATAATTGTTCCTGAACCTCATCCATACTGATATTGAGGTTGGTTTTTTTTCTTTGAAGAAACAATAAAGATTCGTTGGTAGCTACTCTGAATAGCCAAGTGTAAAGTCTGCTATCACCTCTGAAATCGGCGAGTTTTTCCCAAACTTTGATGAAGGTATTTTGAAGCACATCGTCAGTATCATCATGGCTAATCACAATTCTTCTGATATGCCAGTAAACACGCTTTTGAAACAGCTGTAAAATTTCAGCAAAAGCCAGTTCACGGGATTTTACATCCCTGAATTTATTAAGAAGTAATATTTCCTGTTCCTGATTGATTTCCATGGTTGTCGTCGCTTATTGGATATGCAAACCGACGAAAGGTTTAATCAAGGTATGATTTTTTTGTATCACTGCGATAAATCGCAGTGTTATATGCACCGCGATGAACATGCACCGCGATGAATCGCGGTGGTACTAGGCGGTAATTTTTTGTTGCTGCAATTGTTCTTTTAAAAAGCCAATTTCCTTTACCATTTGTTTGATTTCAGCTTGAGTAAAGATTTCGTAAACGCCTCTTAATGCTAAATCAGTATCAATTTCGATGCTTCTATCTGTTGTTATTACAATACATGGCGCTTTGTTGCCGTATTGTTCGTTTAGACGTAAGACTTCCATCGCCGAAAATAAGCCCATATTTCTGCCACTAATTATCAAATCAGGTGGATTAAACTGTAATTCAAATTCCAAATCCTGAGGCGTTCTTACCCAACGTAAAAAATGTTTCAATCTACTCTCCGACAGAGCCTTTTCAACCAGCCTTATCACACTCTCGTTTGATTCAACCAAGAGTATCTTAATTTCCCAAAATGATTTCATTTTTTCTTATTTTGACACATTTTAACATCAACACTTATACTCCACATGCTTGATTTTCCTTATTTTGCGGATTATTTAGCAATTCGAAGTATTTATTCATATAACTATTAACCAAACCTTATGCCAAAGGAATTTTCGTCGATTAAAAATCGACTTTTAATCTTAATTTTACTCTGTCTTAGTTTTCAATCAAATGCTCAGTTTTCAGCTGATGATATCAAACAAGGCCACAAACAAGTTGGTGATAGTTTGTATTTCGTCTTCTCCGAATCACTATATGGTTTGAATTCTATAAAGAATGTAAGTGTTACAGGTTCTTTTAGAAACTGGGATCAAAACATGGATAACAGAATCTGGATGCTGCAAAATGTAGGAAACGGAATTTGGCAAGTAGGAATCAATAACAAAGAGTTTGAGAAAGTTAAACCGGGTTCAAGCTTTAAATTTAGAGTGAATGACGGCAAATGGCTCGATCCACCTACTGGTGCTACCAATACTGATGGCGGTAACCTGGTTTTTATGAAAGGGGTTCAGCCTTTAAGTTTAGAAGCCGGCATTGAATCAAATACTTCTATTGATGTTTGGGTGATGGGACTTCCTAAAGGACACAACGCAGTAACTAGATTGGTTGATTTTGTTTTAACTGATTCGAAAGGGAAAAAGATTCCGTTAAAAACAATTACGAATTTTGTAGCAGAAAAGTCGGAAAATGGAAACCAGATTCATCATCATTTTTCGATTACTCCAGTAGGTACAATCGATAAAAGAAGGGTTTATTATTTAACACATACCAAACTTAAACTAAAAACATTATTGAGTTTCGAGCCTTGGTTCGCCAAATTAAAAAGCGATAAAGAACTGGGTGCGAATATCAGCCCTGATGGTAAAATTACTTATTTCAGAATATTTTCACCAAGAGCTACAAAGGTTAATCTTTACTTATATAAAAGTAAAAACGATAAAAAGCCTTATGAAGTTTTAGGAATGAAGGTTGATGCAAATGGCGTTTGGGAAGCCAAAATACTTTCAGATTTAGAAGGTACTTGGTACGATTTTACTGTCCATGGTTTTAAGGAACCGGGTAATTCTTTTTTCGAATCACATCCGGTTCATATCAGCGACCCTTATGCAAGAGTAAGTGATGATAGTTTTGGAAAATGTATGGTGGCTAAAAAAACCATTCCTGCCAGTCCTGTTAAAGGTGGTCGTCCTGCCATGGAACAAGTGATGGCTTACGAAGTACATGTGCAGGATTTTACTGATTTACTTCCTGTACCTGAAGAAATGAAAGGAACACTTCCTGCCATGCACAAAAGTGGTTTAAAAAACACAAGAGGTGAAGCCATTGGATTTGATTACTTAAAAACTTTGGGTATCAATACCGTTCATTTAATGCCGGTTCAAGAAATGTTACATTGGCCCAAAGACGAATGGGAGAAAGCTTTTGCCAACGATCCTTATATGATTGAACAAGGTGTTGCAAAAGAAAATTATGATTGGGGTTACAGAACTTCACACAGTTTTGCTATCGAAACCCGTTATCGCCAAAAGAATACAAAAGAAGGAGCAGAGCGTGAACAATTCAGGGATTTGGTTCAAAGTTTTCACAATGAAGGAATGTCGGTTATTGTAGATTTTGTTTTCAATCATACAGCTGAAAACATGGATGGAAGAGATTACCTTTTTCATTTTAATGCCTTAGATAAACAATATTATTACAGAACTAAAAACCTAGAACATATTGGTGCTTATGGCAATGAAACCAAAAGTGAAAACCGTTATATGGTTCAAAGATGGATTATCGACCAATGCAAACATTTTATAGAAGAGTTTGGTATTGATGGATTCAGAATTGACTTAGCAGGACAAACAGATCAACAAACATTATTGGCTTTAAAAGCAGCATTACCTAAAGACATTATCATTTACGGTGAACCTTGGATTGATAGCAATGATCCTGCTTATAACAACAATCCTGATTGGCATTGGTACAAAGAAGATGCACCTATATGTTATTTTAATGATGATACAAGAAATACCTACAAAGGACCTGTTTTCGAATTAAAAGATCCTGCAAAAGACCGCGGTTGGGCCGGCGGAAATTTTGAATTGATTAATGATGTGAAAAAAGGATTGAGCTGCGGATTTCCAACTCAGAAGAACATCAACAGCGCCATTAATTATTTAGATATTCATGATAATTTTGCATTGTCAGATCAATTTGCCTTAACCAATTGGGATGGCCGATTTGGGGTTGATGAAGGTGCTTATAAAATTGCAGCTGCTTTGTTATTCACCACTCCAGGGCCACTTGTTTTGCATGGCGGTTCTGAGTTTATGAGGAGTAAAGGATTAGCTCCATTAGAAGAAATTGTTAAAGAAATTCCATCAGGAAAATTGTACTTCCATGGTAAAAGAGATACTTATAATGTAAGAACTGCCAATCAATTTATTTGGGACAATATTGGAAAAGG
>JBIPMI010000182.1:0-6474 GCA_044369215.1 Bacteroidia bacterium
TTAGCTTCCACTGCAGATAAAATTTATATCAATCCAAGTGGCGAATTGTTATTAAATGGAATGTCATCACAAGTTATTTATTTAAAAGGTGCATTTGACAAATTGGGTTTAGAGCCACAATTAATCAAACATGGTAAATATAAATCAGCCGGAGAACCATTGATTGCTGAGCACATGAGTAATGAGAACAGAAAGCAAATTGAATCTTATATGGGTAGCTTATATCATCATTTTGTTGCCAATATTGCTAAAGATAGAAAGAAAACTGAAGCGGAAGTAGAAAACATCATCAATAAACTTGCAATCCGCGAGCCTATGGATGCTGTAAAATTAGGAATGATTGATAGTGTAAAATATGAAGACCAATTATTTGATGAATTAAAAGGTAAATTAGGTTTAAAAGCAGATGATAAATTATCGCTGGTTGGTTTAGGAAAATACAAAAACACTAAAAATGATATCTCAACTGCTGATGAAAAAATTGCTGTAATTTATTGTGAAGGTGACATTGTAAGTGGAAAAAGTTCAGATGGCTCAATGGGTTCAGAAACAATTTGTGAAGCCATTAAAAAAGTTAGAACAGATAAAAAATACAAGGCTTTGGTTTTAAGAATCAATTCTCCGGGTGGTTCTGCTTTAGCAAGCGATGTTATCTGGAGAGAAATTGTATTAACCAAAAAAGAAAAACCTGTTGTAGTTTCTATGGGCAATGTTGCTGCCAGTGGCGGGTATTTTATTGCGGCACCAGCTGATGTAATTGTTGCTCAACCAAATACTATTACAGGTTCGATTGGTGTTTTTGGATTATTAATTAATGCTCAAAAGCTAATTAAAGACAAATTAGGTATCAATGTAGAAACTGTAAAATTCGGTGAATTTGCCGATTTAGGTTCTCCTGACAGACCATTAAATAATTCTGAAAAAGAAATCATCCAACATGCCATTGATAAAATCTATAATGATTTCGTTGCAAGAGTTGCAGAAGGTAGAAAAATGACAGCTGCTCAGGTTGATTCCATTGCACAAGGTAGAGTTTGGAGTGGAAAAGAAGCAAAAGAAATTGGTTTAGTTGATGAATTCGGTGGTTTGGAAACAGCTATTAAAATTGCTGCAAAAAGAGCTAAAATTGAAGACTACAGAATTGTGAATTTACCTGAACAAAAAGATCCTTTCCAAGAAATTCTAAGCAATTTAAAAGACAATGCCAGCGTATACTTGATGAAAAAAGAATTGGGTGAAAATTATATCTGGTTGAAACAAATTCAAGGTGCTGCTAAAATGCAGGGAATTCAAGCCAGAATGGATTATAACCTTAAAATTGATTAGTTTATAAAAACCTCCATTTAAATAAAAGCGGCATATTTTTATAGTATGCCGCTTTTATTTTTTGAATTTCCTTGTTTATAGAAATAAGGATTATTATAATTGAATAGTCACTATTTTTTTTATTGAAAATATTTCGATTATTAGACAAAAGGAAACCTATCAAAACTATCGCTTTACCAGCAATTTTTGGTCCATTAAATATTGAACCCTATCTGAAGTTATTGGAATGGAAATATCTGGATAAGATTCTAAAATTAAATATCCACCCTCGGATTTTACATAAGTTAGAATCGATTTTATGTTGATTAAGTAAGACTTATGACACCTAAAAAAATTAATATTTCCTTCTAATGCTTCTTCAAAATTCTTTAATGTTCTGCTAACAATAATATGTTGCCCTCCTTCAAGCCATATTTCTGTATAAGAACTATCAGCCTTAAAAAATCTTATATCATCCAAATCAATAAACTGTATTGTATTTCCAATGGGAACAGCAATTTTTGTTGGACCTTCAGGCTTTAAAATTTCAGTAAATGAATCTACATTAAAATTGCTTTTTACCTTTAATGCCCTGAATCTGGCGATGGCATCTTCCAATTCTTGGGCCTCAATTGGTTTTAGTAAATAATCAATTGCCGATAATTTAAAAGCTCTAATTGCATATTGATTATAAGCAGTAGTGAATATGATTGAAAAATCAATTTCCTTACCTTTAAAAAAATCTAGAATTTCCAAACCACTATAACCTGGCATTTCAATATCAAGTAACACCAAATCGGGCTGATAAGCTTTTATTGATAATACTCCAGTTGGTAAATTTTCACACTCATCAATTACCTTTAAATCCGGACAATACTCATTTAACATTCCTTTTAGCAAAGCTCTAGCTCTAGGCTCATCATCAATAATTATTACTTTGTAAATTTTACTCATTTTTTAATTGTTTAAAGGAATACTTATTTTAACTAAGGTGCCGCTTGCTTGACCATCTACATCAACTTTATCATGTATTGCAACTCCAATTGCCTTGCTTCTGCCTCTGTTTAAAATTTCCAATCGTTTTTCATTAGCTCCACTTGAAAACGATTTCCATTTTTCATATTTACCTGCATTAATTTTAGATGATTTATCTCTTCCTACTCCATTGTCTTCAACCTCTACAATAAGAATTCCAACATCCTGCCTTATTCTAATTTCAAGTTCTTTTTTCCCAATTTTATGCAATAACCCGTGTTTAATTGCATTTTCAATATAAGGTTGAATCATCATTGAAGGGATTTGCACCATCTCAGCTTCTATTTTATTATTTAGGTTAATGGTATAATTAAATTCCACTTCTTCAAACCTTACTTCTTCCAACTCAAGATATAATCGCAAAGCAATAATTTCATCAGCCAAACTAACCGTTTCCTTCTCCGACATTTCTAAAATTAACCGTGTAAGTTTCGAAAATTTAGCCAAATAAGAAGAGGCTTTCTTTTTATCATCAGAATAAATAAACGATTGAATTGTATTTAAGGCATTATAGAAAAAATGAGGATTCATTTGGGATTTAATGGCTTTTAACATCGATTGACCCAAACTTTTCTGCAATTCAATTTTTTCCAGTTTCAGTTTATTTTCAATTTTAATACGCTGCAACCTTATTTGGTAAACAATTGCTAAAAAACCGGAAATAATTATCAAAACAATTAATATAAACCACCATTGAAAATAGAATGGTTTTTTAATTACAAATTCTATCTTTTGATTTTCTATATCATAATATCCAATCTTAAACTCAATTTTATACTTACCTGGCGATAACGACGGAAGATTGATATTTCTTGAATTATTGGAGCATTGAACCCATTCACTTTCATTAATTTTATAAAACAAAGAAAGCTCGTTTGCTTTGTTATAATCCAAGATTGAATAGTTAATTTTAACTTCATTTTCATAAGAGTTAAACTCTTCTCCTATCAAATTACTTACCCGTTTTTTACCAATTTTTAAATAATTGATATAAAATGGTGCTTTATAAGTTTCTAAATTGTTTTCATTCTTTTCACTTATAACCAATCCCATATTGGTAGCAATTACCAATTGATTATTTAAAAATACCACATCATTAATTTCCTGTTCCTTTGCAATGTATTCCAACTGAATATAAACATCTCCTGGCTTCTTTAAATTTATTTGATATAAATGTTCTTCGGTTATTAGAAACAAAAAGTTTCCACTGCATTTAATATCTATAATATTTGAAGGAACATTTAATTTCTTAAAAATTTTACCTTCAATAATTTCAAATAAACTACCATTGCCATTCAAACAAAAAATACGATTAAAACTGGATTGTAATTTTTTAATAAAAACAGATTCATTCCCCAATTTTAACTCTTTTACTCCGGTAGGATTAGCTATATACAATCCCAAATTAGTTGCATAAAATATCGAATTTAGATTGAGAGAATAAGTTACCGATTTTCCTCTGATAGTAAGTGGATCTATAGATGATATGGTTTTATCATTTTGAATTAAGCTTGAAAAATGGAGACTATCCCAAATTGAACCCGCAGGTTTTCCCGAAATATTTATTAAGCCAATATTACCAGAAGATGCATATGCGTAATAGTTTTTATCGATTCTGCAGATATCTTTTAATGAAAATGTCTTTCCGTAAATAGTTCTATAATTTTTATCAAAAACATTTAAGTCTCTTGAACTACAAAATAAATTTCCATTCAATGAATCGTAAACCATAGAAATAACTTCATGCTGCTTAAAGCCTGAAATTTCCTTTGTATTGCCATTCAAATCATTCAAAAGTACTTTTCCTGAGCGAGTTCCTATAAAAAATCCTGTGCTTTTATCTACCAGTTTAAGTGGTTTTTCATTTTTAATCGTCAGACGCTTAATGTATAAATCCGGCACAAATATCAATCCATCAGACAAGGTAGAAAACCAAAAATTTCCTCTTTTATCTTTAAATACAGATGATAAATTGTATTCAGCAAATAATACTTTACCATTATTAAGCTCTGAATTATTCTTTGCATCAAAACCAAAAACTCCACTTTGAGCACAAGCCCAGTAAATCGCATCAGTCACAGAATAATTCTGAAAAAAACCTTTAAATTTCGATTGAATTATTTTGACATTATTCCCTTTATTCAACATGAAATTATGTTCGCCATTAGTTTCCTTTTCTGCAAATAAAATTCCTTCTGAATTTGAAAAAATCATATTCATATCTGGAATAAATCCGGGTTCATTTTTAACTGAAAATTTAGTGGGTTCATCCAAGGATTCAAATACATTGATTGAATCTAATTGAATATAAAAACTATTGTTAAAACTTAATGCTGATACAAAATTACGAAGCGAATTATTTCTCTTTTTAAGTAATTTAAGACTCTCTAAATCAAAAATCTCAATACCATTTTGTACAATTACAAATATGTATTTATCATTAATTCCATATCGAGTATAGCCAAAAGGCTTACTCATTTTCAATTCTTTTAATGTTTCGTTTTCAACATAATATAAAAAGCCATCAAAATTAGAATACCAGATTCTCCCAAATTTATCTTCTCTTATATAAGAACCTGCTTTTGATGTTTGCTCTTTACTGGAATATGTTTTAAAGGAAAATCCATCATATTTACTTAAACCTTCATCGTGTGAACACCAAATAAACCCTTTGCTGTCTTGAAATACATCATAAACAGAATTTGATGGAAGTCCTTCACTTTTGCCAATTAAACGATAAAATGGATCCTGAGCCCAAATCGGACTCATTAAGTTAAATAAGAATAAAAATATGGCGATTTTTTTCAAGATGGTAAATTTAATATCTTGATTTTTATAATTTTAAATTGGTTAGTGAAACCTCCTTTTGAGGTAAATAGTGGTAGAAATTTGAACAAAAGTTATAATCCAAAAAAATAAAAAAGGGAAAAATCAAATCGACTTCTCCCTTCAATTTAATTCATTTTTATGATTATCTACCAAACGGCATTCCTCTTAAACTTCTTCCTGCACCTTGCAATTTGCCAATGCTTTTCATCATTTTACGCATTTCATCAAACTGTTTCAGTAATTGGTTTACTTGTTGAATATCAGTTCCACTTCCTCCCGCAATTCTTTTTCTTCTCGAACCATTGATAATATCAGGAGTTTTTCTTTCAGCCGGTGTCATCGAATTAATAATGGCTTCAATTCCTTTAAAAGCATCATCGCTAATATCAATATCTTTAACAGCTTTACCAACTCCCGGTATCATTCCCATCAAATCTTTTAGGTTACCCATTTTTTTGATTTGTTGGATTTGAGCATAAAAATCTTCAAAAGTAAATTGGTCTTTTAAAAGCTTCTTCTGCATTTTTTCTGCTTCATCAGAATCAAACACAGCTTGGGCTTTTTCAACCAAACTTACAATATCACCCATCCCTAAAATTCTTTGGGCCATACGATCCGGATGGAAAACATCTAATGCTTCCATCTTTTCGCCCATACCCATGAATTTAATAGGTTTCTGAACTATTGATTTAATTGACAAGGCAGCTCCACCTCGCGTATCACCATCTAATTTTGTTAGAATAACACCTGTGAAATCCAATACATCATTAAATGCTTTTGCTGTATTAACAGCATCTTGTCCGGTCATGGCATCCACAACAAACAAAATTTCCTGAGGCTTCAATGCTGATTTGATGTTGCCAATTTCACGCATCATCTCTTCATCAATACTTAAACGACCCGCTGTATCAACAATTAATACTTTAACTCCGGCTTCTTTTGCTGCTTTTAAAGCATTTTCAGCAATTTTTACAGGATTTGTATTTCCTTCTTCATAAAAAACAGGAACATCTAATTGAGCTCCAAGCACTTTTAACTGTTCAATAGCAGCCGGACGGTAAACATCACAGGCAGCCATCATCACCGTTTTACCTTTTTTCTTGATATAATTGGCAAGTTTTGCTGAATGGGTTGTTTTACCTGAACCCTGCAATCCTGCCATTAAAATGATACTAGGATTACCATTTAAATCAATATCCTCTGTTTTACCTCCTAGTAATGCTGTTAATTCATCATTTACAACTTTAACCATTAACTGGCCCGGAGTTACACTAGTAAGTACATCTGCTCCCAAAGCTTTCTCTT
>JBIPMI010000183.1:0-6453 GCA_044369215.1 Bacteroidia bacterium
CTTATATCAACTGCCATTAAATAAGCTTCTCCAAAAGTTACTCTCATAAGTTTTGCCATTGCTGGTTCCCATTGAAAATGAAGTCCTCTTAGCACTCCATAAGCACTTCTAGAATGGTTGTCTTGAACAAATTCTTCCTTGATTCCATATTCTACAAATTGGTCTTTTCTATATACTTCTGCGAAAAATCCTCTTTCATCTTCAAATACTTCTGGTTGAAAAACCTTCAATCCGTTTAATGCTTCATGTATCAAATGAATTTTCATAAGGTATATTTTTTAATGGTTGAATAACTGTTTCTATTACATACAAATGATTCCCAAACAATAGAGCCTTTATATAGGGCAGTCATTAGTTCTTTGTCATTTATTTTTCTTAAAGATTGAACCTCTTTTCTTTTCCTTTTAATCAATCCCAAGTTTTTTATAACCCAAGTATGAGCATAAACAATAGCTTTAAATGCTGTGAAATTTCCTTGCAATAAAAAGGTCCAAGCCGCTACGATGTCTAATAAAAAATGAACACTTGCAAAAAGTAAAACATTTTTCACAGAGTAGTTTTTAAACATTAAATACAAAGAGTTTCGGTGATTCCAATAAGCCTTTTTGAAACTGTGTTTAGGAATGCTTGCTCCTCCAATATGGTAGATTTCAGAAAGTGGTTGGACCTTTAACTCAAATCCACTTAAGCGCATTCTCCAGCACAAATCTATTTCATCCATATGATGAACAATGGTTTCATCAAATACTCCAATAGAAACTAATGCCGATTTTCTCACAAACATGGCTGCTCCAGATGTCCAAAACACTTCCGATACATCATTGTATTGGCCATTGTCTTTTTCTATATGGTCGAAGATTCTTCCTCTTAAAAATGGATAACCAAATACATCCATCATTCCACCTGAAGCACCAGCATATTCAAAATCACCATGCTCGAAATAAGATAAAATTTTAGGTTGTAATGCTGATATATTAGAATTGCTTTCTGCTAATTCAACTAAGTGTTTGAGCCAATCTGGATGCACAACCACATCATTGTTTAAGCAAACTAAATACGGACTTGTACAAGCTTCAAATGCTAAGTTATATGCTGCACAATATCCGTTATTGTTGGGGTTTTGTATGATTTCTACTAGTGGGAATTTTGTTCTTACATAAGAAACATCATCATCTGTAGATGCATTATCGAGTAAATAAACTCTTTGGTTTTTATAATTTCCGTTTAATACCGAAGTAAAACATTCATCAAGGAATTTCTTACCATTGTGATTAAGTATAACGATATCTACAAAAGGACTATTCAATGCTGATTTTTATAGATTCGAATGTAGATTGGGATGCGTTTTTTCAACTTGACCTAAGTCAATTTTCGAACAGATTTGAATTCTTTTTTAATTGATAAAAAATGTTATAAACTACAAGTTTGTATATTGCATTCATGAATCGCCTGTTTCATATCTTTAAAGTTAATCTAGCTGAAGCTATTGAATTAGCAGCTGTTCCGGATATTCCACATTCACATGATTATGAAGAATTAATCATTGCGGTATCAGGTGCTCTTAATCATTTTATAGATTTTAAAACACATGAAATTGATGCGCCTGCATTTGTTTTTGTGAGTAAAGGGAAAATTCATCGTCTGATTCCTGTTATAAAAAACAATGAATGTAGTGCCTGGGTAATCAGGTTTAAAAGTGAGTTCATTCCAGAAACTACATTTCAATTGTATTCTTATTACCATGACCATGCCCATTTATTAATGGAGAATGGAATTTGTTTTAAAAGAATGACAGATATATGCGAAATGATGAAACAGGAGATGGATTTAAATTCTCCTCCTGACTTTTCGGTTATTAAACACCTTTTAGGAGCATTGTTTGCCATGATGGAGTCGGAGAGAAGGAAAAATGAAGACCAAGCAAATCCAGTAAATTAAACGCAACATATAACCTTTAAAAACTTTTTGAGCATTTTAGAGGAAAATTTCAGAAGGAGTGAGGGTGTTGAGTTTTATGCAGAGAAATTATTCATGTCTTCTCGTAATCTCAACTTAATTTGTCAGCAAATCCTAAACCAGAGTGTTTCAGAAATTATTGAAACACGTAAGTTAATTGAAGCTAAAAATCTATTAATCAATTCAAGCCTAAGCATCAGTGAAATTGGTTTTGAATTGGGATACAAGGATAAGTCTTATTTTACTAGTGTATTTAAAAGAAAATCTGGTCAAACTCCTACAGAATTTAGAGATGAGATGCTAAAGAAATTAAATGTTTAGTTATAAAACATTTGTTCTATAAAACAATTCTTTCTGATTTGTTTCAGAATATTGATACAGATTTTCCGATTTTTCATACCTTGAATCAAAAACTTAGTAGCACCTTTGTTTTCCACATTTTTGAGAACCATAACCATCAAAATGAACAGAAAAGATTTTTTACAATCACTGGCAATTTTGCCATTATCAAGTTTAGCTATGCAATTGAGTGAATTAGAACAAATGTCAGCTTCCTTTAAAAATACACCTAAAATGCCTGTTTTATTTTTAGGTCATGGAAGTCCAATGAATGCCATCGAGGAAAATGAATTTGTAAAAGGCTTTAGAAATAGTGTAAAAGGTATTCCTAAACCTGCTGCTATTTTATGTATTTCAGCACATTGGGAAACCAAAGGTACTTTTGTTACTGCCATGCAAAAACCATCTACCATTCACGATTTTGGTGGATTTCCTAAAGCCTTATTCGATGTTCAATATCCTGCTCCTGGTAGTCCTGAATTAGCTCAATTAACTAAAAGTATTGTAAAGAAAACTACAATTGGTTTAGATGAAAAGTGGGGTTTAGATCATGGAGCTTGGTCTGTTATCAAACACATGTATCCTTTAGCTGATGTGCCTATCATTCAAATGAGTTTAGATTATTATCAGACTCCACAATACCATTATGAATTGGCTAAGGAACTTGCAGTTCTAAGAACTAAAGGTGTCTTGATTATTGGTAGCGGAAACATGGTACATAATTTAGGAATGATTGCATGGGACAAAATGAATGCTGATAATTTTGCATTTGATTGGGCTGCTGAAGCCAATGATAAAATGAGGAAATTCATATTGGCAAACGACCATAAAAGTTTGATTAATTTTAGATCACAAGGTAAAGCATTTGATTTGGCGATACCTAGTCCTGAGCATTATTTGCCGTTGATATATACGCTTGCTTTAAAAGAAGAAAATGAGAAAATTAGTTTCTTTAATGACAAAGCTGTGGCAGGTTCATTAACCATGACATCTGTTAAAATTGATAAAGTATAGTATGAATTTGATAGTACCTTATTTCTTGATTCTATTCAATTTGATTTTCGTGCCAGATAATAATTCTAAATTGTTCTATTTACATAAAGCTTCAAGTCAGAAAGAAAATGCGCCGCTTTTAGTACTCCTACATGGTGTTGGTAGTAACGAACAAGATTTGTTTTCTTTTGCTGATAAAATTCCTTCAAAATACCATGTTGTATCACTTCGAGCGCCTTTCCTGTTTTAAATGTTGAATATGCAAAACAAGCAAATGTTTACCTTCAAGGAATAGGTTTAAAGCCGGAATTGAAATTGTACAATGAAGTACATACTATTAATTCAAGTATGTTTGCAGATTTTTTGGATTGGTTAGATTAGAAATCCTTTTTGCTAAAAAAACTTTGTGCTATATAATAAGGTACTATAGCCCAAATTGATAAACCTATTGTTAAAATAATTTTACCTATTGAACTTCCAAGAAATTGTTGAATTACAGCACCTGTTAGACCCATTAATACAGAAATATCCATATTGAACATGATAAGAATTCTGCACATGTCAATTGGATTGAGTAAGCATAAACTCATAGCATATTCTTCAATTGGGTAATCAGACATAGCTTGAACAAATAACAACATCAAACCATCGTAAATTATTGAAAAATATAGCCAAATAAAAAGCACAGTTCCAATACCTTTCACTTTATCTGAAACTTTATATACAACCGCTGCTGATAGATTACAGAATATCAAACTCAGCATTAATCCGGTAAAAAGGAAAACAAATATTTTTTCACCACCAGAGAACATCACAAAAGGAATTCCAATACCAAATAAAAATGCAAAAATTAAAGAGAAATTAATTGCAATTAGATTTGCTGTAAATACCTTGTTTCTGCTTAATGTTTGAGTAAGAAGTACTCTTGTGAAATCGAATGAATTGTACAAGCTAATAGTTGAAAACAAAGAGGAGGTGAGTGGCACAATTAAAAGTATTAAATTTCCTATGCCCAACATTCCTTTATCTGGGTCATTTGTAAAAACAAATAATCCTATGGAAAGAAGAAACAGAAATACCATGTAGCCAATAATGAATCGGCTTTTAAGAAAGTCTAAGAATAAGAATTGAATTAGGTTTTTCACTGTTTTAATCTTTCAATAAGTCGGCTATTACTTTGTTTAAGTGCAATTTGCCTTCTTTGTTTTTTAATTTTTCTACAGAAGTATTTAACAAAACACTTTGTTTGTTCAGGTACAAAATATGTGTAGTAAGTTCCTCTAAATCGCTTAAAATATGAGAAGTAATTAGTGTTATTTTTTGTTTAGAATTTGTTGAGATTTTTTCCTTTAAAATCTCTGTTGCTAAAGGGTCTAACCCCGCAGTAGGTTCATCAAGAATAATAACATCAGGTTGGAATAGGTAAGCAAGCGATGCGCTAACTTTTTGAATAGTACCACCGGATAAACTTCCTAGTTTTTTATCCTGCATTTCGTTCAGTTTAAAATTAAACCATAACTCTTCATCTAGTTTTTTTAGATCATCTTCTCTCATACTTTTTATTAAATCGAAGAGTTCAATAATTCGCATGTTTTCAGGATACCTTCCAATTTGAGGCATATATCCAAACGCTTTTTTGTATTCATTTTGCCTTGTTTGAGAGATGTTATTATAACTAATTTTTCCTGAATTAACGTGAGTCAAACCAAGAATACATTTGATTAATGTTGTTTTTCCGGAGCCATTGGGTCCCATTATCCCAAATATCTCGCCCTTATTAAATTCAAGGTTTAATTGGTTTAAAACCTGAATTTTTCCATAGTTTTTGGTAAGGTTTTCAATTTTAAGCATGTTGAATTCTTTTTATTAAAGGAGAAGTGTCCTGTAAATTTTCAGGAGTAATTCCAGGGATTATTTTTTCTAAATTATCTAAAATGTCAGCTAACAAGCTTTTGAGAAATAGAATACTAACTGGGTTCTTTTCAATTATTGAACTAAATAAATTCATGGGTCTATATGCTTGGTCTCCAATTCCATCTCTTTTTAGATCATACCCTTGATATTTATCCCAATAATTAAATTTAAGTTCATTTAGAATTGTGAAACCATTAGTTATTAAATCAAAACTATTTAAGATGAAATTATTAAATCTAATTTTATTATCGTCGCAATCTGCTTGTAATCTCAATGCATATCCATTATTGATAAATTCATTAGCAAAAAGCAACGACCTACTGCAGCCTTCGGCATGAATTCCAACTGTATTCATTTCAAAAGAATTTCCCATGATATAACTGTCTCTAATATCTTTTAATAGTAGGCCATAAGCAGAAGCTCCCCAGTTATGTATGAATTTGTTTTTTAACATGTTAACTGATTTACTATACATAACTGCAACACCTGCACCATTATCTAAAAATGTGTTTTTATAATAGTAATCACTATCACTAAACATAAAGTGTAAGCCATATCGAATATTATTTTTACTAATATTATTTGTGATGGTGGAATTTCTAACAAATTCAAAATATATACCATCTCTGTGTTTTGATACTTGGTTACCTGAAATAATATTGTAACTGCATTTCCAAAAGTGGATACCATTTCCAATATCATTTTGCTCCCTGTTTTCCGGTCCTGTTATTTTATTATTTCTTATAATACATTGAATACAATTGGTAAAGTATATTCCAAAGAATGTGTTCTCTAAGATATTATTTTCGATTAATACATGTTTTACAGAATACATTTTTATACCTGCCATATCGTCCATACTAGAATAACCAGTATTGATAATTTTGAGTCCCGAAATACTTACGCCATTTGCTTTAACTGAAATATTCTCAAACTTTGATGCACCATCTATAATAGGATAATTAATTCCAATAATATGAATCAATTTATTGACTAAGATATTTCCTTCAATATAATGCCCTGATTGAATAATAAGAGTATCACCTGCATTTGCGTTATTTATCGATTTTTGGATATTTTTATATACAGTAATTGTTTTGCCAATACTTTGATTCAGAATACAGATTAAAAGAATTGCCAGTAATTGTTTCATTTTTATTTAATATCAACCCATTTCAAAATATTTGATTGTAGTTCTTTGGCAGTTTTATTTGCGATTTCTTCGCTTGAATATGCGGCAATTCCGCTAGC
>JBIPMI010000184.1:0-6383 GCA_044369215.1 Bacteroidia bacterium
CATTTAATTCAATAATTCTATTTCCCTCAGCCTTTGTTACCACAAAAGGCTCTCCATATGCAACAAAACCATGTGTTGCGAAAGTGTCAATTACTAATGATGGATCTGAAAATCCTACTAAAAAAGCAGCATGTTCATATACATTTTTATCAATAGCTTGGTAACTAACAACACCTTTCATATTATCAGATGAAGTGGCTCCAAAGATGGTTACTTCTGGTCCAAACACTTCTTCAATAGCAAGAATACAAGCATCATTGTCAATATCAATTCCAGGAGCCATGAAATAAAGCATATTGATTTGTGGATTTTCATCTTTCAAAGCTTTAGCCATTTCCAATGTTTTTAGGTAAGCATTTGAACCAAATATATCAACACAATGTCCGACAGAAAACTCCTTACCTTTTATAGCCATTAATGCAATATCTTTCATTGATTCACTCACTCCTTCTCTACCAACAACACCACAACATGAAGCCGCTAAAATTCTGGCATTGGGCGCCAATTTTGAAGCTTCATCAACTAAATCAGAAAAATTATGACCAATTGATGCATGAATAATAATTAAGTCACAATCAGAATATGAATCACCAATGGCAATTTCCAAACATTCGCTAACTCCTCTGCGGGTATTAACCATTCTAGTACTTCCTGAATAAAATTCTAACATAATAGAGAAATTTAAATTTATATTATTAATTACTCGTTAAAAATACAATACAAAAAACTGAGTAATTGTCATTATTTCAAACAACTATTGCTTTTTTTCGTCAGGAAATTTAAACATCATTAAATTCAATTTTAGTTGTTAATTTTATGATTTGACTGGAGAATTTTTTTTCAAGAAACCCTCTAATTTAAAGGGAAAATTTAAAAATTTTAGAATCAAATTACTTAAAATAACTATTAAGAGACGAATAAGCTTGAATATAAGAATGCTTAAGGTCTTAATATAACTTAAACATTCTAGATTTTAACTTCTGATAAATTGAACTGAAGGTTCTAAAAATCGACTTGCATTCATATCCGAATATTTCTTTATAAATGATTCAGGTATAATTGCTGTTTGTTCTGATTTAATAATTTCAAGTGCTTGTTCTATATCCTCAACTATAAATGAATTTGATTCAATTAATAAATCGCCCAAACCACCCGAATTAAACCCAATAACATTTGTACCTAATAAAATACTTTCATGAGCCACTCTATTCCAACCTTCATTTATAGCAGTAAATGCAATTGTATAAGCAGATGAAGCCATTCGTTTTAGATAAGATTCTCTTATTTCCGCTATAATTTCATAAGATTCGAAGCGACCTGATTCATCAAAATTATTGGTACTGAAATAACAATCATATCCAAGTTCATTTAATCTGTCGGCCAATTCAAAAACTTTGTTGTCATTTTTCCAACTCCATTGTCCCAGATGTATCCTTTTTGCTTGTTTTACCGCTTTTATTGAATTGTACTCTTTTAAAGAAAAAAGGTTCGGAAAATAAATTACAGTAAAATCTTTTACTTTATTTCTAAAATAAGTTTCCCAAAAAGGGGCAACAACTAAAATAGCAAGATTCTGGGGTTTAATAAGGTTTAGAAGAACAAAAAAAAGTTTAAAATAAGATTTTAAAACAAAAGAACTTTTGTCTCTTTCATCTTCATAATGAAAGACCAGAATATACTTATTATTGGTAAAAATAGATTTAATTAAAGCAGGCAAAGCAAATCTTGAAACAAGCAGATTTATATTAGCACTGGAATGTTTTAAACCCAAAAGAAGTAATTGCAGATGCGCAAACCAATTGTCAAAAAATTGATTTTCCCTAATTTGTTCAAATTCAATTTTATGACCCAATGATCTTAAAAAAGCAAGGAGACTTTCTGCATAAAATTTTTCATGCAGAAAGCCTCCTGTTAAATATTTACCATGAGAAAGGTAATTAAATTTCACCTCAATTTTTATTGTTTAAGTTGGAATCTAATCTCGAAATTGCCATCATTTCTTTCATTGATTTTTGCATACCTTCAAGTGAGCCATCAAGAAAAATTACATTTCCTTTTCCTTGTTCTGCAAAATTCTTAACAGCTTCTGTCCACATGCTAAACAAAATAAATGATGCATCTAAATCTCCATCTTGCATAACTTTTGCAGCCTGACTCAAACCTTTAGCAACTTCCTCTCTAAACAGAGCTATCCCCTGCCCTCTTAATTGAGCAGCTTCCATTTCAGCCTGAGCAGCAATTTTAATTGCATTTCCTTCAGCCTCCGCAGCTTTGGTTTTGGTAATTAACAATGCTTGACCTTCGTTTTCAGCAGCCGATTTCATGTTATTTGAAGCTACTACTTTAGCCATTGATTTCATTACCTCTTCATCGAAATTGATATCGTTGATTTGAAGGTCGATTAGATAGTAACCCCATTCTTCCAAAGTCTTATCCATGTTATCTTTTACTGCTTCAGTAATTTCTCTTCTTAAACCAAGGATTTCAGCTTGTTTTTTAGTAGCTACATATGCCCTGATTGAACCTTCTACGGAGCGAGTTAAAGCTTGCATAAAATTACCGCTATCAATAAATTTAAAAGCTACATTTTTAATTGTTTCCTCATCCTGATTAATTACAGAATAAAGCAACATAGCAGTAAAATTCACATTAGCCTGGTCAATGGTAGTTGCATTAAAACCTAGTTCAACTGATCTGTTTTGAATAGAAATTTTACGAAATACAACTTCAATCAAAGGTATTTTAAAATTTAAACCCGGATACAAAGTTCGATTGTATTTCCCAAAGATTGTTGTTACTGCAACTAGTCCTTGTTGAACTGTTGAAATAGAAAAGAAAATAATAGTAGCAATTACTAATCCGATAATTAAATATTCCATGTTTTATAAATTGGGTTGAATTTCAATAATTAAATCATCTTGTTCAATTAAACTTCCTTCCTTCAAAACTACAGATTTTATTGTTCCAATGACGGGCGAAATTACAGTACTCTCCATTTTCATAGCTTCAATGGTAAATAATGGGGTATTTTTTTCTACCACATCATTTTCTTTTACTAAAATTTTAGATAATCTACCTTGTAAAGGAGAACCGATTTCTCCAGTTATTTTAGCTTTTCTGTTAGAATGTTTTGCAGATGTATTATGTCGGTCAATTACTTCAATACTTCTGGTTTGGCCATTTAATCTAAAGTAAACTGTTTTTTTACCATCCCTTTCATCAACCATATTGATTAACCTAACAAGAATATTTTTCCCAGGTGCCAATTCAATAATAATTTCCTCTCCAAGTTTCATTCCAAAGAAAAAAGCCGGAGTTGGTAAATGATACAACTCACCAAAAGTCTCTCTTTTGGTTGCATAATCTTCAAAAACTTTAGGATAAAAACACCAGCTTAGGAAATCAGTAAACTGATAATCTTTTCCAAATTTCTCTTGAAACGTAATAAAGTCTGCATCAAAATCAATGGGTGCTAAATGTTCATTAGGACGACCTGTATATGGTTCAACATCTTTTAAAATAAGTTTAGCTAGTTCTTTAGGAAATCCTCCGGGATTTTGGCCTAAATCACCTTTAAACAATTCAATTATTGAATCCGGAAAAGAAATACTATCACCCTTTTCCATGATATCTTTTTCAGTATAAGAATTAGCTGTCATGAATAAAGCCATATCTCCAACAACTTTAGATGAAGGTGTAACTTTTATAATATCACCAAACATCTTATTAACTAAAACATAGTTATGTTTGATTGTTTCAAACTGGTCTTCTAAACCAAGGCTTCTTGCCTGAGGGCGAAGATTGGAGTATTGGCCACCAGGAATTTCATGGTCGTAAACCTCAGCAGTACCGGCTTTTAATTCATGTTCAAAAGGATAATAATATTCTCTTACAGCTTCAAAATAATTTGAAAATTGATTCAGTGAATGTAAATCCATTTTCAATTCACGCTCATTGCCTTTCATCATGGCTACAATAGAATTGAAGTTTGGTTGCGATGTTAAACCACTCATACTAGCCAAAGCTACATCAATCACATCAACACCCGCTTCAATTGCCTTTAAATAAGTAGCAGGTTGTATACTACTTGTATCATGCGTATGCAAATGAATTGGAATATCAATCGACTTTTTAAGTTCCTTGATTAAATATTCCGCTTGATAAGGCTTTAATAAACCGGCCATATCTTTTATACCTAAAATGTGAGCACCTGCATCTTCAAGTTGCTTTGCTAAATCGAGGTAATACTGAATATTAAACTTAGAATTTTTAGTTGAATCGAGTAAGTCACCCGTATAACAAATGCAAGCCTCAGCTAAACCATTTGTTCTTTCATTAACTGCTTTGATACTCACTTTCATGCCTTCAATCCAGTTCAAGGAATCGAATATTCTGAAAACATCTATACCATTTTTGAAACTTTCTTCAATAAACTTTTCAACTAGATTATCAGGGTAAGCTTTATATCCTACGGCATTTGAACCTCTAATCAACATTTGAAAAAGTATATTAGGAATAGCTTCTCTTAACAAAGCAAGTCTTTGCCAAGGGTCTTCATGTAAAAAACGAAGCGCCACGTCAAAAGTAGCACCACCCCACATTTCAAGTGAAAACAATTGAGGATGATTTTTGGCATAAGCTTCTGCAACTTTAAGCATATCAATTGTGCGCATACGAGTAGCAAATAAACTTTGGTGTGCATCTCTTAATGTGCAATCAGTATATTGAATTGCCTTTTCATTTTTCAACCAATTCACAAAACCATCACGCCCTAAATCCTGAAGTCGGTTTCTTGAACCTAATGGAATATCACTAAACTTATCGAAATCAGGAATACGAGCAGTTCTGAACACCTTTTTATCATCAACAAATTTCACATCATCATTTCCATTTACTATGATATCGGCCATATACTTCAAAGCCTTTGTACCTCTGTCAAAGCGTTTTTTGAAAATGAATAATTCTGGATGTGAATCAATAAAATTAACAGTGGTTTTTCCTGCTAAAAATACCGGATGTTGTAATACATTTTCAAGAAAACTAATATTGGTTTTAACACCACGAATACGAAACTCCTTTAGAACTCTTTGTAAACGTTCTGTAGCTTCCAGTAAATTCCTTCCACTGGCAGTAACTTTAACAAGTAGAGAATCAAAAAACGGAGAAATTTTTGCATTTGGATATGCACTACCTTCATCCAATCGAATTCCGGGACCACCTGCATTTCTGTAGGCTATAATAGTTCCATGATCAGGTTTAAACCCATTGGCAGGATCTTCTGTAGTGATGCGCACCTGAACAGCAAAACCTTTTACTTCAATATGATTTTGGCTGTAAATATGAATTTCCGGTGAATCCAGTCGATACCCTTGGGCAATTAAAATTTGAGAGCGTACAATATCATACCCGGTTACTTCTTCTGTTACGGTATGTTCAACTTGTATACGTGGATTAACTTCAATGAAATAAATATTTTCATCTCTATCAACTAAAAACTCAACTGTACCGGCATGACTATAATTAACATGCTTGCAAATTTTAAGAGCGAATTCATGTAATTTAGTTTTCGTTTCAATTGAAATTCCAGGAGCGGGAGCCATTTCAACAACCTTTTGAAAGCGGCGTTGAACAGAGCAATCTCTCTCATGTAAGTGAACCAGATTGCCATGTTTATCTCCAAGAATTTGAACTTCAATATGTCGGGGTTGGTCAATAAATTTTTCAAGAAAAACGGTATCATCACCAAATGCAACTTTGGCTTCATTACGCGCTTCATTAAAAACCTTTTCTAAATCAGATTCGGTTCTTACAACCCTCATTCCTCTTCCACCGCCACCTGAAGCAGCTTTAATCATCAAAGGATATCCTATTCTATTTGCTTCTTGTAAAGCAATTTCAAGTGTTAGCAAATCAACTTGGCTATCTTGTATAATGGGAACATTTGCTTCTGTTGCAACTTTTTTGGCCAGCATTTTATCACCCAATGCCTTCATCACAGAAGGATCAGGACCTATAAAAATAATTCCTTCTTCTTTACATCTTTGAGCAAAAAGAGCATTTTCACTTAAAAAACCATAACCCGGATGAATAGCATCAACCTGGTGGTGTTGAGCCACGTAAATGATTTCTTCAATATCTAAATAAGGTTTTAAAGGGTCATCTTCTGAACCAATCTGATAACTTTCATCGGCTTTATAACGATGTAAAGAATACCTATCCTCATAGGTATAAACAGCAACAGTTTTAATGTTTAATTCAACTGCTGCACGAAATACTCTGATTGCAATCTCTCCACGATTGGCAACCAATAATTTTTTAATTGGCATAGGTAGCTTTTAAAGTGAGTAATTTCGAAAAAACTTTCGTAATAAAAAATGTGATTT
>JBIPMI010000185.1:0-6313 GCA_044369215.1 Bacteroidia bacterium
TAACCTTGCTATAACCAATCTTCTTTCACCATCACCTTTGGTAAAATTAACCCTGATACTATTGCCAGTAATGTTTGTAAATGTTAAACCTGATGCCGATGCTGTTGGTGGAATGGCTCTAACAGTAACATTTCTCTGAACCGAATCAGAACAATTGGCATAAGTTGATTTTAGCTTGACCGTATAATTTCCCCAGGTAGCAAATGTTTTGGCTTTGGTTTGAACTGAATCTTTTGTACCATCAGAAAATATCCATTCTCTTTTAGCATTTGGATTGCTAAATGTAGTATCATTAAAAGAGAAAATATGATTGGTAAATAACTGCGGATTGGTATTCATTGTAAATCCAACTTTAGGAATGCCATAAATAGTAAATTCAGGCATCAACATCGTATCGCGTGGATTGGTACCAAAGATTCTAAATCTGTATTTTCTAGATGAAGAGATATTTGCAGGTAATGCCCAAATGATGCTATCAGTAGTATTTTTTGCTATCGTTCTTGTTGCTGTAAAAGGCATATTGGTAAAATTACCAGCAGCATTACTCAATTGAACGGTGAAGGTATTACCAGTGCCCAAAGAATCGCGACTACCAAATCCAATTCTTAAAGAATCTCCTGCACAAACATCTGGCTCGTTTGAATAAACCCATGTTCTTTGGTCGTATGCTTTTAACATCCAAGCATCTTGAAACCCTATTAAAGCAGTTGCTAAATCGTTACCTTGTTGACTTTCAGTATAACCAGAAAATAAATAAGCATGAGGCTCTAATTGTTTCACATTTACTAAATTATCACTTGAAGTTCCACCCCACGTATAATCCCAAATTTTCTTTCCTCTTTGGTCCAGTTTAATGGTCCAATAATCAAAAATACCAATGGCATTCTGACTTTTAACAGTATTAATTCCACTGTTTGAAATACCGCTGATTAATAAGCCACCATCAGCAGAAATATTAAGAGCAGAAAATACATCTGTACTTGAACCACCATAAGCATTATCCCAAATTTTATTTCTATTGGCATCTAATTTTACTAGCCATAAATCGGGGGTACTTAAACCAAAACTTGAAACAGATTTATCACCACCTAAATTAGAATCAGAATGCCCAGCCAACAAGATTGAACCATCTTGCAATAACTTTACACTGCCTAAAACATCTTCACCTTGTCCACCAATAGTTTTGTCCCAAACTTTGATTCCTGATGCATTGATTTTGATTATCCAATAATCACCAAAAGAACTTTTTGCTGCTTCAGATTTAGAAGCACTAATTGGACTATTCGACATTCCTCCCAAAATAAAACCATTGTCGGGTGTAGGTTCTAAGGTAAAGAATTGCTCAGTTCCACTTCCACCATAAGTATAATCCCATTGTTTTACTCCAGATGAATTAGTTTTAACAACCCAGAAATCTATGTCTCCAATTTGGGTTGCAGACTTATCTCCACCGATACCACTTTCAGAATATCCTGCTAAAATATAACCACCATCTGAAGTTTGATAAACCGAAACAAGGTTATCATCTAAAGTTCCACCAAATCTTGCATCCCATTGTTTGTTGCCCAATGAGTTCAATTTAACAATCCAATAATCGGCGCCTCCCCTATTGTTTTGAGTTTTATCGCCACTGATTCCGCTGTAAGAAATTCCACCCAATAAATAACCATTATCAGATGTTTTGATAATGCTTCTTAATTCATCATAATTAGAACCACCGAAACGCCTTTCCCAAAGTTTAAAACCATCTGCTGACATATAATTAATCCAATAATCTGCAGAACCTTTGCTTGCAGAAGTGATGGTTCCACCTGGTAAACTTTCGGTGTATCCTGCAAGCATATAAGAGCTATCTGGAAAGTTGATGGTTGAAAAATTTCTGTCGATATTGGTTCCACCCAAACGGTATTCTTGTATTTTACCTTGACTTTGAACTACGTATATTTGTTTAGTGGCACTTGTATCAGGGCAACCATAAGTATTTGTATTTACAACTCTTGCATCATACCATCCACCTTTTGAAAACACTCTATTGATATTGGCTTGGGTTGAAGAAAACAAATCGCTAAACATCCACGAACGTAGCACAGAACCTTGTGTTGTATCGGTAAAAGTAAAAACGTTTTTATTCGACATTCCTAAAAGATTGCCAGCAC
The DNA here is from genome assembly GCA_044369215.1 of Bacteroidia bacterium. Classification (GTDB taxonomy): domain Bacteria; phylum Bacteroidota; class Bacteroidia; order UKL13-3; family UKL13-3; genus CAISCU01. The sequence continues at coordinate 2,157 of JBIPMI010000185.1, forward strand.
CTGTACTGATTATAAAACCCGAATTGGGCTTTGGATTAACAGTAACTTGAACAGATGAAGCAGCGCCTTGACAAGAAAATCCATTTTGACTTATAATAGGAACAATTGAATAAAAAATATCTTGGGGATTTGTTGTATTGTTTACCAAAGTATCCCAAATAAAATTTTGTGTTGTACTATTTCTATTGCCTGAAATTGTTGAAACGGAAGTAGAGGTATAATTAAAACTTAATCCCGCAACGGTAGGAACTGAAGTCAATAACAATTCAAGTGTATTTTCGGAACAAAGTGAACGAGAACCTGGACCAGAATAAGCAGGAATTGGATTCATTTTAATCAATAACCAATTTGATGTATCAGCTAAAGCAGTTCCAGCACGAGAAATTCTTCTCCATTTTCTAAAACTTACTGATTGGGTTTGAAGTGCTATTTTCTGTGTAGTTACAGAATTAACTATTGTAATTGTATCCGCGTATTGCCAAAGCCAAGGCGCAGGAATAGTATCTGGATTTATATTGATTAAATAAGTAGTTGATGAGCCACAAACATTGGGTGTAGCTGTTTGAATTTGAGTAAACCTGCTTGCAAAAACAGATTGAACTAAAATAAAACTTAGCGCAAATAATATTGAGAATAGTCTATTTTTCCTTTGATTCATACCTTGGGAAAATAGATAAGGGAGGCCTAATAGAAAAGTTAATTTTGATGAAAAATCAAAAACTTTACATTAAGAAATTAAAATAAACCGTTTGTTTCAGCTTCTATTCTTGAAATAATACTTCCAAGATGTTCATTATTTTCAGCAAAGTTTAAATCGTCTACTTCTACAATTAGATGTTTTCCACGATATGAACTCATCCATGCCTCATAACGCTCGTTTAATCTTTTTAAATAATCTAAACGGATGCTGTCTTCGTATTCACGACCACGTTTTTGGATATTGTTCACCAAACTAGGGATGCTTGCCCTTAGATAAATCAATAAATCAGGCGCTTTTACAGTTTGTACCATCGATTCAAACAATCTTTGATAGGTATCAAAATCGCGGGTACTCATTAAACCCATGCTGTGAAGATTGGGTGCAAAAATGTTTGCATCTTCATAAATGGTTCTGTCCTGAATCACATTTTTCTTTCCTTTTTGAATTTGTAACAATGAATTGTAACGCGTATTCAAAAAATAAATCTGCATGTTGAAACTCCAACGTTGCATGTCTTCATAGAAATCACTGATATAGGGATTGTCTTCTACGTTTTCATAATGTGGCTCAAACTTGTAATGTTTAGATAACAAGGTTGTTAGTGTTGTCTTTCCCGACCCGATATTTCCTGCGATTGCTAAATGCATATTCCTAATCTCTATAAATTCTAAAAACAATAATACGTCTAATTAAACAAATGTAAAAAGAGAATTGTGTTTGAAAGAATTTTGTGGAAAACACTTTCATATTTCTTTGAACATTTTGGGGATTTAATAACAATCTCTCTAGTTATTAACTTCAATTAAACAGCAAAGTAGTTATTATTTATCGAAATGTGACCCAAGAAAATTCGATTTACTTTGCATGAAGTTTGTTTTCTTCTATTTTGCAGTATGCAGATTCAATTTTTCGGAGCCGCAAGAATGGTTACCGGCAGCAAACATTTAATTACAACGCCAAAAGGAACCAAAATTTTATTGGATTGCGGTTTGGTACAAGGTCGTTTTGATAACAAGGATGACCTCAATCGTTATTTTGGATTTGATCCTGCTTCGGTAGATTATTTGATTCTTTCACATGCTCATATCGACCATGCCGGTTTAATTCCAAGATTGGTGAAACAAGGTTTTAATGGAATTATTTTCTGCACACCAGCCAGTCTCGATTTATGTAAAATCATGTTAATGGATTCTGCACATATTCAGGAGCAGGATTTGGCTTTTGTAAACAAACGTAGAAAAAGAAAAGGTCAGGAAAAAATTGAAGCCATCTATAGTGTTGAAGATGTTGAAAAAGCAATAAGTCTGATGCAGGAAGTGGGTTATGACCAGGAATTAAAAGTGGATTCTGAATTCAAATTTCATTTTACAGATGCAGGTCATTTAATGGGCTCTGCATGTGTTCACCTGGATATCAAAACAGGAACAGGCACATCAAAGAAAATTACTTTTACAGGTGATATCGGTAAATATGGTGATTCAATTCTTCGCGACCCACAAGAGTTTGACCAATGTGATATTCTGATTTGTGAAAGCACTTATGGCAATAAAAAACATCCGGTTGCTATTGATGCGGAAGCTGAATTACTTTCCATCATCAACCATACCTGCGTTGAGAAAAAAGGTAAATTAATCATCCCAGCTTTTAGTGTTGACCGTACCCAAGAAATTGTTTATTTATTAGACAAAGCTTACAACGAAAGAACTTTGCCCAATATCAAAGTGTTTGTAGATAGTCCGCTTTCAGTTAAAGCCACCAATATTATGCGTGAACATGATGAATGTTACCGCGAAGAATTTTTGGATTATATAGCCAAAGACCCAGACCCATTTGGATTTAAAAATCTACATTTTATTAGTGAGTTAGAAGAATCAAAAACACTGAATGAATTTAAGGGACCATGTATCATCATTTCTGCAAGTGGCATGGCTGAAGCAGGCCGGGTGAAACATCATATTGCCAATCATATTCAGGACCCATCAACAACCATTTTACTGGTTGGTTATGCCACTCCTGAAAGTCTTGGAGGTAAACTAAAAGCAGGTGATACATTGGTAAGAATTTTTGGAGAAGAATACCAGGTAAAAGCAGAAGTAAAAAACCTGGATTACTATTCTGCTCATGCCGATTACGAAGAAATGATACGTTTTTTAAAATGCATCGAGCCAAATAAAGTAGAAAAACTATTTTTGGTTCATGGTGAATACGAAAACCAACTGGCATTTAAGGAGCGATTAACCAATGAAGGATTCAAGCATATTTATATTCCCAATATGCGTGAATCGTTTGATGTGTAGGGGAAACCAATCAGAATAATACTTATTGATTAGCCGTACTTTAAACAATTAACCTTGTTTTATAATTTTTAGCACATTAAAAATGAAATGATCATTTCATTTTAATACCTCAATATCTTTGGGCTAAAGCCAACAAAGCCATTGAGGTATCAGCACGATTTTATTGGATTATGAATTCCGTAATTGATTTTAATACCTCCATATCTTTGGGCTGAAGCCAGCAAAGCTATTGAGGTATCAGCACGATTTTATTGGGATTTTGAATTCTATCGTTGCTGGGAAGTAAAGGAAAATCATTCTCCTAAATTAATTCTCAGTTGGTGTTGTTTCTGTCTTTTCTTTTCGGCTTCCTCTATACATTTCGAACTTGTGGTATTTGCATTCCAGCGGTCCATTCCATACAATCATTCTTTTGGATGCAGCCAGTTTCATGTGTTTCAAGGCTTCTTTGTTGCTCGATAAAATCCAGGCATCAAAACCTTCGAATCTTTGTTTAAGGGTATCCCCTATCATTCTGTAAAACTTATTGATTTCTTCAATTTCAATCCTTTCCCCATAAGGCGGATTCATGATTAAAATGCCACCACCTTCAGGCGGTCTTTGTTCCTCAAAACGCATATTTGTTATAGAAATATCATGGTGTAAACCCATTTTGGCGGCATTGTTTTTAGCCATATCTGCTACCTTAAAAACGGCATCATTTCCAATAATTTTTCCATCTAAAGGACGCTCAGCTGCTTCTGCTTCTTGTTTAATTCTTTCCCATAATTTGGCATCGTATGATTTCCATCCCATGAAACCAAAATATGGGCGGTTGATATTAGGCGCAATGTTTTTAGCAAACATGGCAGCCTCAATCAATAAAGTTCCGCTACCACACATACCATCCATAAAAGTTCCTTTTCCATCCCAACCACTATGAAGAATTAAAGCCGCAGCTGTTACCTCGTTTAATGGAGCCATATTCGCATCGGCTCTATAACCACGTTTATGTAAGGACTCATTTGAACTATCTAATGAAACAATTACTTCGTTGTGGTAAATATGAACATGTATTCTCAAATCAGGATCGTAAACATCTACATTCGGACGAACGCCAAATTCTTCTCTGAATAAATCAACCACCGCATCTTTGGTTTTTAAAGCCACATATTTACTGT
>JBIPMI010000011.1:0-19906 GCA_044369215.1 Bacteroidia bacterium
TCTTCCAATTTGAGCAGGATCAGAGATAGGATTACCATTCTCATCATACCAATTGTTTCCTTTTCTAAAACCGGCAACTCTTAAATCACCACTTTGACCACCTTCACCAAATTTTTCATTGTTTACATAGATAGCATAATCATCACCAATAGTTGTAGGAATAGCTGATTTTAAATTTTTAAATCTAGGATCTTCGCTACCTTTAACTTCACCTACTGAATAGATTGGGGCCATGCTATATGGATCTTTTAATACCGGTTGGTTAGCATCAAAACGCTCCATTCTTAATCCAACACGAACAATTAAATCTTTAAATACAAACTTATCCTGAACCCAGGCAGCTAAGTATGTTGGTTGGTATGCTGGTAATAATCTGCTTGTCGGATTATTTAAGAAATCTTCAATAGATGGTTTCTTTCTAACTATTCTTCCTAAATGATCATAACCTGAATAACTAACGATTGAATTACCATTATTTAATAATTCATCAGCATTAAACATATCTAATGAATAAGTACCGGGCGTATAAGAATTAACATCTAAGAAACTGTATTGGTTGATAGGATTACCATTAGCATCTAAAGCTCCTGAAGCCATCAATTTGTTTCTTAAGTTTTTATCAAAATTAGTTTGATCAGCATCAACAATTTTTCTATTGAACCAAACTGTATCCTGGAATACACCATTTTGGTCAAACTTCATTGTAGGGATTGAATCTAAACCAGTAAACTGACGATTAGCATACAAACGCATTAAGGACCATAAATTATTAGTACCTAAACCATAAGATCTTCTGAATTGTTGCTCACCGGTGATACCTAACTGGATTTCGTGTTTTGCTTTAGGATTACTTTTTGGAGCAATTGTGAATTCACTCATGATATATACTGTAATAATTTCAGCTAAGCTTTTGCTATAACCATTACCGTTTGTCCCAACATTACCCCACATATTAGAATAAATTCCGTTAGGATTATCTCCATTAATTAAACCTCCAAATTGACGAACAGTACCTAAATTACTAATATTACCAGCACCTAAATAATCATAAAGGGCCTGGGTATAATTCCCTCTAACTCTGTTAATATTAGCTTGTTCAAAAGTGAATGAAGTATCAGTATTACCAACTTGTCTAACATAGTTAGTCAAATAAATATATTTACCATTATCCATTAAGAAACTATCAGCAGGCTGACCAAAATTCTTAACTACTCTTGAAAAAGTTGGAGCTTGGTAGGTTGTGAATTTTCCTAAGTATCCATAACTAAAAAAGTCTTTTTGGAATTCAGGATCCATTGATTCATTCTGAGCTCTTTCATAAGAAAGACGAACTGAATAAAATGCATTACTAATTCCACCAACTTTTGCCGGATCCGGTTTATCTTTTGATTTATCATCATTCTCACTAGAAAAGCTCTGGGTGAATTGAAGATATGTTCTAAAAATATTAGACCTCGACATTGAGTTATTCGCACTGTTCATTAAGGAATTAAAATGACTCCAGTTATTACCCTGGGCGAAATTTCCAAAATAACCTAAACGAACATTGATATTTTTGGTCGGTTGAAAATTGAAGTTACCATTGATATCAACTCTATAACTAGCAGCATTTTGCTTGAAACCAACTTTTTCTAAATCATTTGCTCTTAAGTATTCAGCGGCATTAAACAAAGTACCGGAAGCACTAGGCACCAAAGGAGTTTTTTCTAATTGAGCTAATTTATCAGCTTTAACCTGGTACAAATCAACAGCAGGTAAAGATCCATCTCTGGTATAAGTGAAGGCACCTGAAAGCAAGAATCCAACAAGCACTCTCTCTTCATTTCCTCTACCTTTATTGATAATTTTAATTGGACCGGAGATTAAAGCCTGAGTTTGATTAAAATGCGAATTGTCTAAATAACCTGCAAATGGTGAAGCTGTAATTACCTCTATACCTCTATTAAAAAATTTAGTAGGAGCTTTTGTTGTGATACTGATTGCACCACCCACAAAGTCACCATATTGAGCAGGAGTACCTCCGGTAATTACCTGAATTTGGTCGATTGCATTTTGAGGAATATTTCCGGCTCCTGCATTTACACGCACACCATCAATATAATAAGCAGTACCTTCAGCACGTGCACCACGAATATTTGGAGTACCACCACCTCTTGATTCAACACCCATAACAGTATTGGCAATACCATTAATATTTCTCACAGGTGAGGCCATGATTTCTTTGGCAGTTAATTTACCACCTTTAACACCTCCACGGTCAACAAGATCTTTCTTTTGCTTAATTACTACTTCGTTCAGTTGATTGTCGCCACCACCACTCATTGAAAAATCTACGAATTTATCTTCCTCAGCAGCAATATAAATACCTTCGATTTTGGTATTTGGATAACCAACAAAGGTTGCAAATAAATCGTACTCTCCTGGTTGTAGAGCCTTAATAATAAAAGCGCCATCATCATCAGAGAGTGCAGTAGCCTTTGCTACACCATTGAGCTTCAACGTAATACTTACGTAATCAAGTGGTTTTTTGGTCTTGCCATCGATAACTTTTCCCCTTAAGGTTCCCAGTCCGGATTGGGCAAAAACACCCAAATGGAGGAAGAAGGCAAAAATAAGAAGTGAGTATATTTTCTTCATTTACTTAGGATTTACAATTTCAAAACAAATTTTAAGAGCGGTAAAATAAATCAGTTAAAAGCAATTTAACAACTTTAAGGTAACAGTAATCAACAAACCTAAAAATTATTGTCCATGAATATCAAGTAGTTTCAATAACAAAACTGTTGAAATTTTCTTGTAACTCTCTACTGTCCAGCCCCCAATATGTGGAGACAAGGAAACTTTTGAAGAATTAGAAAGAAATTCAAAATCTTTTTCCTGAGCTGCATTTAATGTGTAAAATTTTTCATTTTCGAGCACATCCAAAGCACATTTCCAAACAATCCCGGTTTTTATTGCTTGAATAAGTTCAGTTGTATTGACAATTTTTCCTCGACTAAGGTTCAAGAAAAAGATTGGTTTCTTAAATTTTTGCAAAAATTGCAAATCCACCATTCCATTAGTTTCTGAAGTTAAAGGAATATGTAAACTTACAATATCTGCATTTTCGAAAATCTCATTCATTGAAGCTTCAAAAATTTGCTCGTTCGAAAAACCATTCAGGTATTTATCATAAGCTAAAACTTTCACACCAAAAGCAACTAATCTTTTTGCTACGGCTTTACCGGTATTTCCGTAACCTATAATTGCAGCTGTTTTACCGGCAAGTTCAACTCCCCTATTCTCTTCTCTTAACCAGATTTTATTTCTAACTTCGGTTTGAGCTTGATATAAGTTGTTTAATCCTCCCAGTAACATGGCCAAGGTATGGTCGCCAACGGCATCAGAATTTGCTTCACCAGCATTGATACAGAGAATACCCAATTTTTGAGCTTCTTCTTCATCAATATTATCTAAACCTGCACCCGCTCTTGCAATTATTTGGAGGTTCTGAGCCGACTGAAGCATTTCCTTATCTACCATTGTTTTGGTTCTGATAACCAAAATTTCAAAACCTTCCTTTAGCTTTTCAATGATTTGATTTCTACTTGATTCAGGAATATAAAGAACACTGAAACCTTTCTCGGTCAGACCATCAATTAATACCGGATGTACATCATCAACAATTAAAACTTTCGGCAATTTGAATGTCTTATTAAAGTCAGATTTCAGTTCATTAGTAACCATTAATCAAAAAAGGGTTGCATGCATTAATAAATGTCGTACAAAAGATGGCCCATGCTGAAATAAATTGCAATTCCCAACAAATCGTTGGTAGTTGTAATAAAAGGGCCTGTAGCAATAGCCGGATCAATCTTCAATTTATTTAGCAAGAGTGGCACAAAAGTTCCAAAAAGTGAAGCGAAAATTATCACTGTTATCAGGGCCACAGAAACAGTAAATGCCAAATCTGTTGAATTATTAAATACTAAATTGTAAGCTAAAATTAATATCGAACAAATTAAGCCATTGATTAAAGCTACTCTGGATTCCTTTAAAATTTTGGGTACGATATTTTTTGTTCCAAGTGTATCATTTGCCAAACCCTGAACCACAATTGCCGAAGATTGAACACCGGCATTTCCGCCCATAGCTGCAATTAACGGCATAAAAAAGGCCATTTCAGGGTGAATTCTAATTTGATCTTCATATAATTCAATAAATCTGGAACTGGCAATTCCACCCAATAAACCTATAATTAACCAAGGTAAACGAGCTCTGGCTAAAATCCAAACCTTATCCGTTGCATCAACATCTTCAGTAATACCCGACATTAACTGGTAATTCTCATCGGCCTCTTCCTGCATCACATCAACCACATCATCAACTGTAATTCTACCAACCAGTCTACCTAATGGGTCAACGACGGGAACAACCACCAAGTCATATTTTCTGGTAAGATTGGAGATTTCTTCTATTGAACAAGAAGTAGGTACTGAAATAACTTCATTATTATAAACATCAGATAATAAGGAATTGGGACTGGCTAAAATTAAGTTTTTCAAAGTAATTAAACCTACCAATCTTTCAGATTCATCGGTAATATAAACTACATAAATTGTATCAACATTCTCAGACTGTGCTCTGATTTCTTCAATACAAGCAGCCACTGTTGAAGTAATTTTAGATTTCACCAACTCTACTGCCATCAAACTTCCTGCTGTATACTCTTTATAACTCAAAAGTGATAAAAGCTGACTTGCGTATTCAATATCGGTCAATTGATTAATCACCTCATCTTTTCTTTCTTCCGGAAGCTGGCCTAAAACATAAACTGCATCATCTGAATCCATCTTTTCGATGAATTCATTTGCAATATCAAAAGGTGAAAACGATTCAAAAAAAGATTCCCGGTTAGGTTCTTCAATTTCAACCAAAACTTTTACCAGTTTCTCTTTTTCAACAAGCGTTAAAATCAAACGCGATTCATCCAATGTAAGTCCATTAACCAGTTCAGCAATATCTTGAGGATACATCGATTCCAGAAGCATACCAATATCATGATTAGTACCTTCATGTATCCACTTTTTTATTTGTTTGATTAAATTTTTGTCTACTTGTCTTTTTTCCATTGGCCCTTTTCCTGAACTAAATTAGTTAAATCAACAAAATCCTGTAAAGATAGTTCCTCTGCTCTTTTGCCTGCAAATAAACCCAATTGTTCATCATTTATACCAAAAGTTGAGATAGCATTACGCAATTTTTTTCTTCTTTGATTAAAAGCAGTTTTAACCACTGTTTTTAATAATACCTGATTGCAATTAGGAATTTCAGATTTACGTGTCATTCTTATGACACCTGATTTTACTTTGGGAGGCGGAGTAAAAACATCTTCATGAACAGTAAAAAGATAATCAACCTGATAATATGCCTGAGTTATAACCGAAATAATTCCATACTCTTTTCCGCCAGGTTTTGCACTCAATCGCTCAGCTACTTCCTTTTGAAACATGCCTACCAACATTGGAATTAATTCTTTGTTATCCAATACTTTAAAAACTATTTGGGATGATATATTATAAGGAAAGTTTCCAATAACAATTAATTCAGATTGGAAATAATCCTTGAAATTCAAATCCAAAAAACTCTTTTCCAAGAGACGGTTTTCTAATTTGGGGTAATTTTTTTGAAGGTATAGGATAGATTCATGGTCAATTTCAGCTGCCCAAATTTTCCTTTCAGTTGCATTTAACAAATAATTGGTAAGCACTCCCATACCAGGTCCAACTTCTAGAATATCCTCAACCTTTGAATGACTTAACAACCCATCAACAATATTAAAGGCAATGTTTTTATCATTTAAAAAGTGCTGACCTAAATTTTTCTTTGCTTTAACCAATTCCGACATGTTACAAAGAGAAGGATTTTGAAGCAGTAATTTAATATCAAATTAAATTTTTATTCCGCCATTCCTAAAAAATAAAAAATGAAGATAATACTGTAAATAAATATTCAAGAAGTATGATTTTATTTCAGTTTATTTGATGAATCAATCCGAAAAATATGAAAACATTACAAAAGTTTATTCTTGTTTTTACACTGATATTATTCAGTGGCATCATGAACTTAAATGCACAAACAGTTTATGTAACTGAAAAAGGCAAAAAGTACCATGCAAAAAATTGTGACCTGGTAAAAACAGGTAAAAAAGGAATGGAATTGGCTGCTGCAAAAAAAGCAGGATTTGGCCCATGTGGCCATTGTAAAATTGAAGCAACTGGAGAAAAAAAGGCCGGAGCTAAAACTGAAAAGCCAGCAAAAGCGAAATCTAAAAAGAAGTAATTCAAAAACTTAGAAAAAAATGGACTAAAATTTTTAGTCCATTTTTTTTTGCCCTTTTCTCAAATTAATATTAATTGATTAGGGCTGATAAAAGCCTATTTTTGCAAAAATTGTTTAATTATGGAATTTAAAATATCAAAATCAACTTCAGCTCAAGTAAGCAGTATAAATTTAATAAATGAAAAATCGGATTTAACTTTATTTGGATTAAGTAAGGAAGAGATCACTTATTTGAGGAAAAGATTAGGCAAGAAAGAATACTTTACTCATTTAAACAGACTTAATAAATCAGATTTTTTTCAATTTGAAGAAGGACTTAAAGACTCCGGAAATCCGGCGTTTTATGAAACTTTGAGAGGAATTGGAAATAAAATCAATGGTATTCTCAATACCAACAAATATGAAAAAATTCAAATTGTAGGTTTTGATAAAAATTCATCATTAGCTTTAGCTGAAGGAATTGCATTGTCGAATTACCAATTCTTAAAATACAAAACAGGAGAAAAAGAAGCTAATTCATTGAAAGAAATTAGTATTCTAAACAGAGAAATAAAAGAAACTGAAATAGAAGAATTGAATGCAATATGCGAAGCAGTTTTTCTAGCAAGAGATTTAGTTAATGAACCACAATCTTACTTAGATGCACCAAAACTGGCATCTGAAATGAGAAAGATGGGTAAAAATGCAGGTTTCAAAGTTGAGGTTTTAAATAAATCTCAGATTGAAGCACTAAAAATGGGTGGATTATTAGCTGTAAATATGGGAAGTCAAATTCCACCAACTTTTACTATTATGGAATACAAACCAGCTAAAGCCAGAAATAAAAAACCTGTAGTATTAGTTGGGAAAGGTGTTGTTTATGATACCGGAGGATTGAGTTTAAAACCGACTCCAAATAGCATGGATACAATGAAATGTGACATGGCAGGAGCAGCAGCAGTATCTTGTGCAATGTATGCGATTGCAAAAGCAGAGTTAAATGTTCATATAATTGCATTGGTTCCTGCAACAGATAATAGACCGGGAGAAAATGCATACACACCTGGAGATGTTATAAAAATGTATGATGGACAAACTGTTGAAGTTTTAAACACAGATGCTGAAGGTAGAATGATTTTAGGCGATGCATTGGCATATGCTAAAAAATACAAACCGGAATTGGTGATGGATTTTGCAACATTAACAGGAGCAGCAGCAGCGGCAATTGGATCATACGGAATTGTTTGTATGGGAACTGCATCAGAAGAAACCAAAGCAAAACTAAAAAATGCAGGTAACAATGTTCACGAAAGATTGGTTGAGTTTCCTTTTTGGGAAGATTATGCCAAACTTATTAAAAGTGATATTGCCGATATGAAAAACATTGGTGGCCCTGTAGGAGGAGCAATCACAGCCGGTAAATTTCTTGAAAAATTCACTGACTATCCTTGGATGCACTTTGATATCGCAGGTCCTGCATTTTTAGGTTCTAACGATAGTTACAGAGGCAAAAACGGCACTGGTGTTGGAGTTAGATTGATTTTCGATTTTATTAAAAACTATCAATCCGAAAATAAATAAGATGAGCAAATTACCTATCATAGGAATTAGTATTGGGGACATAAATAGTGTAGCTGTTGAAGTTATAATCAAGTCTTTGGTAGATCACAGATTAAATGAATACTGCATACCTGTTGTTTATGGTTCATCGAAAGTGATTAGTTTCTGGAGAAAAAACTTAAATCTTCCTGACTTTCAATTAAATATTGTTAAATCTATCGACCAGATAAATGCCAGAAAGAGCAATATTATCAATGTATGGGAAGAAGATGTAGAAATTAAACCGGGAGAGGCAACTGAATTAGCCGGAAAATATGCATTTAAGGCATTGGAAGCGGCTACTAATGATATAGTTGAAGGAAAAATTCATGCTTTAGTTACTGCTCCTTTAAACAAAAACACAGTTAATACTGCTGATTTAAGATTTACCGGACATACAGAATACCTTACCGAAAGAGCCGGAGCTGAAAGTTTAATGATTTTAGCGAGTCAGGATATTAGAGTTGCTTTAGTTACCGGGCATATTCCTATAGGTGAAATCGCACAAAAACTAAATAAAGATCTGATTATTAGCAAAATAAAATTATTCCATAATAGCTTAAAAAATGATTTTGGTATAAATAGTCCACGAATTGCTGTTTTAGGATTAAATCCTCATGCAGGTGATAATGGATTACTTGGTAAGGAGGAGTTGGAAATAATCATTCCTGCAGTAGAACAAGCACAAAAAGAAATAAACGGAATCGTTTTTGGACCTTATCCTGCAGATGGTTTTTTTGGTTCGGGTCAGTATAACAAGTTTGATGGAGTTCTGGCTATGTACCATGATCAGGGCTTAATTCCTTTTAAATCAATGGCATTCATGGACGGCGTGAATATTACAGCGGGATTATCGTTTGTTCGAACCTCACCAGACCATGGAACAGCTTACTCGATAGCAGGAAAAAATATTGCCAATGAAGAATCTTTCAGAAATGCATTGTATGCTGCATTGGACATTTTAGGAAAAAGGAATTTTTCCAAAGAAATAAATTCAAATCCACTTCCATTGACGCCAATGAAAAGGGAAAGATTTAGAATTGACTTTTAGTCTGTCCAAAAAAAAGAAGAAAAGGAAAAAAAAGCAGGGAAACAGGACTAAAAAACATCTTAGTAGCTGAAAATCAGTATAAAACAAAAAAAACTAAATTTTTAGTACAAAGTCGTATTTTTGTCGGCTCGAAAAATGGGATTGAAGACTAATACATATTTAATTGAATTCAATAAGTTACAACATGGCTTAAATGAATATGAATTTGATATAAATGATGAATTTTTATCGGATTTTGAATTTTCACCAATTAAATCCGGAGATGTAAAAGCGGAAGTAGCAATTACAAAATTAGAAAATGTATTAGAATTAGAGGTTCATTTAGGGGGAAGTGTTCTGGTGCCATGCGACACTTGTTTAACAGAAATCAATTTACCTGTAGATGAGTATTTTGATTTTTTAATAAAAATGAGTGAAGAAAATAATTTCGATGACCCTGAAATTATTTATTTAAATCGTAATGAAATCAGCTATGATTTAAAGCAATTTCTATATGAAAGCGTATTATTGTCGCTTCCAAACGTTAAAAATTGCGATGGATTTGAAGAACCTAAACCATGTGATCAAACAGTTCTGAACAGAATTCAGAGCCAAGTAGATGATAATGAGAGAGATTCTGATGACCCAAGATGGGAAAAATTAAAAGATATATTAAAATAACTAATAAATAGGAGAAATATAAAATGCCACATCCAAAACGAAAAATCTCAAATTCACGTCGTGACAAACGCAGAACTCATTACAAAGGCGCAGCCCCAACATTAACTGTTGATGTAGCATCTGGTGAGACACATTTACGTCACCGTGTTACTGCAAACGGTTACTATAAAGGAAAGCTTGCATTTCCTGAAATGAACAAAGATATTTAATCACACTCCACCTTCAGCCCTGAGGTAAATGAAGATTGGTTTTGATGTCATGGGTGGCGATTTCGCGCCCAAGGAAGCGATTGCGGGAGCAATTCTTGCCCACAAAGAATTGGGAGATTCTGTAAAAATTGTTTTAATAGGTGACCAGGAACAAATTCAGCATCATTTAAAAAATGATGGTGTAAATCTGGAAATATTTGAAGTTGTGCATACAACTGAGGTTATTGGTATGGGTGAACATCCTACAAAAGCAATCTCACAAAAAAAGAACTCAAGTATTGCTGTTGGATTTGGACTTCTGGCCTCCAAAAAACTTGATGCATTTGTAAGCGCGGGAAACACAGGAGCTATGTTAGTAGGTTCAATGTTTTCTGTTAAACCTATTGAAGGTGTAATACGTCCAAGTATCACAGCTACAGTGCCTAAACTAAATGGTAAATTTGGTTTGATTTTAGATGTAGGTGCAAATGCAGATTGCAAACCCGATGTATTGTTTCAATTTGGTATTCTTGGTTCATTGATGATGAAGCATGTCTACGGAGTTGATGACCCTAAAGTTGGCTTATTAAGTATTGGAGAAGAGAAAGAAAAAGGCAACTTAATAACCACTGCAGCTCACCATATGATGGCAGAAACCAATGCATTCCACTTTATTGGGAATGTGGAAGGCAGAGACTTTTTAAATGACAAAGCTGACGTAATTGTATGCGAAGGATTTACTGGAAATGTAGTCCTAAAAGCTTTTGAATCAATGTTTTATGTATTGAAGAAAAGAGGCATACAAGACGAATTCATTGAAAGATTCAATTATGAAAATTACGGAGGAACACCTATATTAGGTGTTAATGCCCCTGTAATTATCGGACATGGAATTTCGAATGCAAAAGCTTTTAAAAATATGATTTTTACAGCTAAGAATGTTGTTGATTCAGACTTAGTTAATATAATTAGAACCTCATTAAAAGATGTAGTTCTACCTATCTAAAAATGAACAAAATTACAGCCGCAATTACCGCAGTTAATGGATACGTTCCACCAACAGTATTAAGTAATAAAGATTTAGAGAAACTGGTAGATACCAACGATGAGTGGATCATGTCCAGAACCGGTATCAAAGAGAGAAGAATCTTAAATGAACCGGGATTAGCGACATCTGATATGGCTGTGGAAGCGGTAAATGGATTATTGAAGAAACGTGGTATTGGTGCAGATGAAATTGACTTAATTATTTTTGCAACAGTTACAAGTGACATGATTTTCCCTTCAGCTGCATGTATTTTGGCTGATAAAATTGGAGCAAAAAATGCTTTTGGTTACGACCTGGCAGCTGCTTGCTCCGGTTTCTTATTTTCTATTGAAACAGCCTCAAACTTTATTTGCACTGGTAAGTATAAAAAAGTATTGGTAGTTGGAGGCGATAAAATGTCGTCAATTATTGATTATACTGATAGAAATACTTGTATAATTTTTGGAGATGGTTGCGGTGCTGTATTACTTGAACCCAATTATGAGGGTTTAGGAGTGATAGATTCAGTATTAAAAATTGATGGAAGTGGAAGACATTTTTTACATCAAAAAGCTGGCGGTTCATTAAAACCACCAAGCCACGAAACTATTGATGCCAAAGAACATTTTGTTTATCAGGATGGTAAAACAGTATTCAAATTTGCTGTAACCGGAATGGCCGATGTTTCTGCTCAAATAATGGAAAGAAACAACCTAACCTCAGAAGATATAGCCTGGTTAGTGCCACATCAAGCAAATTTGCGTATCATTGATGCAACAGCAGAAAGAATGGGATTGGGTAAAGAAAAAGTGATGATTAATATCGATCATTTTGGAAATACTACAAACGGCACCTTACCATTGTGTTTATGGGAATGGGAAAATAAATTAAAAAAAGGTGACAACTTAGTTTTGGCAGCTTTTGGGGGGGGATTTACTTGGGGAGCGATTTATTTAAAATGGGCTTATGATGGAATATAATTGCTAAAAAATAACCAAAAGCAATTTCATTTCATTTTTTTTATATTTTTGACTTTCTTAATCATTCATTTATGGAATTAAAAGAAATCAAGGAACTGATAAGATTAGTTTCTGATGCAGGAGTATCTGAGGTTGAAGTTGAACGTGGAGATTTTAAAATTTCCATCAAAAAAACTGACGACAAAGTAACATATGTTCAAAGTGCACCAGCGATTGCACATCCAATTTATCATGAAGCACCAAGAACTGCTCCGGCAGTGTCTGAGGTGCACACTGAAAAAATGGAAGCTCAATCTGCAAAAGCAGAAAGCATTAGCGGAAATTATATCACAATAAAATCTCCGATGATTGGCACATATTACAAATCTCCATCACCAGACAAACCTCAGTTTGTTCAAATTGGTGATGAAATAAAACCAGGTCAAGTATTATGTATTGTTGAAGCAATGAAACTATTTAACGAAATAGAATCTGAAATCTCAGGTAGAATCGTTAAAATTTTAGTTGAAAACTCTTCACCTGTTGAATACGATCAACCACTATTCTTAGTTGAGCCTATTTAGTTCAGTAATTGAGCAATAAGGTTTTACAGATAGATAAACAAAAACAACATGTTTAAAAAAATACTGATTGCTAATCGTGGTGAGATTGCTTTACGCGTAATACGTACTGCAAGAGAAATGGGAATTAAAACCGTTGCCGTTTACTCAACCGCAGATAGAGACAGCCTTCATGTAAGATTTGCTGATGAAGCGGTTTGCATAGGACCTCCTCCTTCGCCACAATCTTATTTGAATATGGCTAATATAATTGCAGCTGCAGAAATTACAAATGCGGATGCAATTCATCCAGGATATGGATTTCTTTCTGAAAACGCTAAGTTTTCGCAAGTATGTCGTGATCATGGAATTAAATTTATTGGCGCATCTCCGGAGATGATTAACTCTATGGGTGATAAAGCCAGTGCTAAAGATACCATGAAAAAAGCTGGAGTTCCTGTTATTCCTGGTTCAGATGGCTTGATTTCTAGTGCAGAAGAAGGTATTGAAATAGCAAAAGAAATTGGTTATCCAGTTATTATCAAAGCTACTGCCGGTGGTGGTGGTCGTGGTATGAGAATCATCTGGAAAGATGAAGAATTCGAAAAAAATTGGGATAGCGCAAAACAAGAAGCTGCTGCTGCTTTTGGAAACGATGGTATTTACATGGAAAAATATGTAGAAGAACCTCGTCATATTGAAATCCAATTAGCCGGCGACCAATACGGAAAAGTTTGCCATTTAAGTGAAAGAGATTGTTCAATTCAACGCAGACATCAAAAACTGGTTGAAGAAAGTCCTTCTCCTTTTATGACCGATGAACTTCGTGAAAAAATGGGAGCTGCTGCTGTTGCTGGAGCCTCTGCTATTGGGTATGAAGGTTTGGGTACTATCGAATTTTTGGTAGATAAACACAGAAACTTCTACTTCATGGAAATGAATACACGTATTCAGGTTGAACACCCGGTTACAGAAGAAGTTATTAATTTTGACCTTGTTAAGGAACAAATTTTAATTGCTGCAGGCGTTCCTATTAGTGGAAGAAATTACTATCCAACTCGTCACGCAATTGAAGTGAGAATCAATGCGGAAGATCCTTACAATAATTTCAGACCTACTCCCGGAAAAATTGAGTACTTACACAAACCGGGCGGACATGGCGTGAGAGTTGATACACATATTTATGCCGGATATACTATTCCGTCAAATTATGATTCAATGATTGCTAAAATGATTGTTACTGCTCAAACTAGAGAAGAAGCAATTATTAAAATGGAAAGAGCTTTAGGTGAGTTCATCATCGAAGGTCCAGGACTTAAAACTACCATTCCTCTTCAAATAAAATTAATGCAAAATGAAGACTTCAAAAAAGGAAACTTCACCACTGCATTTATGAATACATTTGATATCAACAAATAATTAAAAAGGGCTGATTCGTAAAGAATTGGCCCTTTTCTTTTTAAAATGGAACTCTTACCTCTTTTAATATTACATCCACCAGTTACAGGTTATTATGCTAGTTCGAAAGGTTATTCATTTTGGACTTGGTTTTTCATTGGTTTATTTTTGCCAATCATTGCTAATATCATTCTTTACTTTTTAAAAGCTAAACCAGTAGAATTAGGCGAAATCATTTTACATGAGCATGACGACAATGTTTTATTCAGTAAAGATGGTTTTTCAACAAACCAAAAAATAAGCGGACATCGCATTCATTAATCAATGAAATGCTTAATGTTTTGGCTTTTGCCAGTTTGAAAGCAGCTTAATTCTGAACCGAGAACTTCTTATAAAAAACTTTTTTATCAGAAAAGATTGCAAGTACATAATTGCCATTAGCCAAACCTGATACATCCACCTTAGGTTCCCTTTCTGGCTTATCTCTTTTGTAAACAATATTTCCTACTGAATTTATTAGCATAAAACTGTCAATTTCAACCGGCGTTTTGATTTGCAAATAGTGAATTGCAGGGTTAGGAAAAATTTTAATATTAGGACTTTCAACAAGTTCACCATAACCATTTAACAAAGGTAGAAAAAGGAAATTAAATGCAGCCGGAAATTCTCTCTTCCAAAACCACTCACTATGGGCACCATCTGCTTTTACTGTCAAAAATCTTGAACTGGAATCCAGTCCTTTTGTGATTAACAATGAATCCATTCGTTTCATATCAGGAACCATGTTCTTACTCTCTGTTGCACCCGATACATTATAAACTTTAAGTCCTTTATTGAGTTGGGAATTTTTAACAAAAGTAAATAGTGAATCACTAAACCAAAATGCTGGTGAGAAAATACCCAGTTTGCTATATACGTTTGGATATTTAGCGACAGCATACATTGAAATTACTGCCCCCATAGAACTTCCTGCAATACCAGTATAAACAAACTCAGGTTTAGTTCTGTAAGCAGAATCAATAAATGGTTTAAGCGTTAAAGTAATAAAATCTGCATATTCATCTCCTTCTCCCCCACCATACTGCGCATTTTTATAAGGTGAATATTCATCAATTCGAAATGAACCACCATTATCTATAGCAACAACAATTGCAGTTGATTGACCCAATTTTTCACGATTGCTTAAAGCTTCGTCAACACCCCACTCTCCTGCAAAAGCAGTTAGATTATCAAAAATATTCTGTCCATCATGCATATATAAAACAGGATAGGTTTTTGAAGTAGTTTGATAATCTTCTGGAAGGTAAATCCAAATTTTTCGTTTACGATTTAACTGAGGCATGTAAAAAGTATCAGATAATATTCTTACATTTTTATTTGCAGTTGATGAAGGACCACCACCTTGTTTTAAATCTTCCCAACCGGCAATATCACAGTTTAAAACACCATTAGTTGAATGGGTAAAATTTCGATTAGGAATGTAAGCACCACTTGTAGAGCCTTCAACTGTTTGCCATGAACCCCTGGTAAATTTAAATTGCGCAGAACCACTGGCGGCTGGTAAAGTTATTTGTCGAACTCCGGCTATTTCTTTTAAAATGAAGGCTGAATCATTTGCTTTCCAGTTATTAAAAGTACCAGCAGCAAATATTGTTGAACCAACAGGCGTATTACTCGGTAATGAATTTACTTTTATCGTAAATTGTGCATTCAAACAAAACGGAAACAGAAAAGTGATTAGAAGAAATTTTCTCATAAGCAAAACTAATTGATACTTGATACATTTGTACAATGTTTACTAAAACGATAATTTTTCTTACAATATTGTTGATGCCTTTGGTTCAAATCGAATTAAAAAATAATAAAGGAGAAAAAACCAGGATAAAAGACTTTGGAAAATACCATGCTACTATACTATGGTTTATTTCACCTGAATGTCCTTTATGTCAGAATTATACTTTAACAATTAAAAAGTTTCAAGAGAAGTACAATTCAAAAATCAGGTTCATAGGCATAGTAAGTGGGAAAGATTTTACTATTGAAGATATTGAAAAGTTCAAAAGAGAATATCAAATTAAAATTGAAGTATTGTTTGATGAAGAAAAGAAATTAGTGAAACATTTAGCAGCAAGTATCACACCAGAGGTTTTTGTATATGACAAAACAAGTAAATTAGTTTATAGTGGCAGAATAGACAATTGGGCTTATGCACCTGGTAAAACACGAACTGTTATCACAAAAAACGAACTTGCAGATGTTCTTCAAAAATTAAGTGAAGGAAAAAATGTTTCATTTCACAAAACCCAGGCCGTAGGATGTTTTATAGAATAATACTGATTTATATAGTTTTCATAGGTTTAATTTCTTGCTCGGAAAGCAAAAAAGAAAATCCCGATTTTGCAGCAGACATAGCTCCAATAATTAGAAAAAATTGTAGTAAATGTCATGTTGATGGAGGAGCCGGCCCCTTTAATCTGGTAAATTATGAAGATGTTGCAAGCAAAGGAAAACTAATCGCTTATGTAACTGAAAACAAAATAATGCCACCATGGCCCGCAGACCCTGAATACACGCATTTTGCAGGCGAAACGGTATTGAATAATGAAGAAATTAATCTCATAAAAAAATGGGTTGAACAAGGCGCTATTCCTGGAGATACAGCAAACCTTGAAGCATATAAAAAACCGGAAAACAAAATAGATTTAGGTAAAGCCGGAATGACTGTATATCTACCAAAACCATTCCTAATTCCGGGAGATAATTCTGATAGGTTTTATGTGGTAAAATTTCCCATTGAACTACCTTATGATACTTTTATAAGAGCTGTTGAATTTGTGCCACATAAAAAGAAACTGGTTCATCATATGAATGCTCATTTGATAAATTATGAGGATGGAAAAAAGTCGAACTTACATAATGGTCCATATTGGATTAATCAAGACCAAAGTGAAAGTGTGAGGATCCATAAAGATTTGGATTTATTAAACGATGATGGCAGTTATCCGGTAATGACTCCATCTGTAAGTAATTATTTACCCGGTTCACAATTTAGTTTTTACCCGCATGGAATTGGCGGTTTTAGAATCAAGAAAAAATCGGCTTTATATTTAAACGATATTCATTTTGGTCCATCAGCAAAAGAAGAATTAGACTCATCTTATTTTAAACTTTATTTTGGAAAAGGACCGGCAGAAAGACCCGTTTCAGAATTTCAGATAGGAACTTTGGGATTAAGTCCGGTAGTACCTGAATTAATTATACCGGCCAATGAAAAGAAAACTTTTCATATTCAATTTACGGTACCTCAAGACATATCCTTGTTAAGCATTGTTCCGCATATGCATTTAATAGGCAAGAAGTTTCTAGCCTACGCCATCAAACCAAGTGGAGATACAATAAGGCTAATCAGGATTAACAATTGGGATTTTAGGTGGCAATATTTCTATCAACCCCAAAAAATGCTTTTTGTACCAAGGGGAAGTGTGATTTATGTAGTTGGTGAATATGACAATACATCAGAAAACCCAAATAATCCATTTGATCCACCAAGAGAAATATCAGAGAAAAATGGAAGCATGAAAACTACAGATGAAATGTTTCAGCTGATATTAACTTATGTTCCCTATCAAAAAGGAGATGAAGAAAAGAGTTTAGAATAAAAAAGCTGCAAACTCAATTGCAGCTTTTTGTTTGCATTAGCAATATTCGTTAAATGCAGCTTGTAAATGGTCTGAAATCATTTGAGCACTGCGGCCTTCAATCATATGTCTTTCAACAAAATGAACCAATTCACCATCTTTAAACAAAGCAATAGAAGGCGAAGAAGGAGGATAAGGCAAAGTAAATTCACGCGCTTTTGCAACAGCATCAACTTCCTGACCAGCAAATACGGTTAATAATTCTGTAGGTTTTTTATCAGTTTTACCAACTGCATCAATCACACCAGGGCGACAAGTGCCGGCAGCGCAGCCACAAACTGAATTAAATACTAATAATTGAGTGCCGGATTTTTTGCTTAAAGCTACTTCTACATCAGAAGCGTTTAACAATGATTTGAAACCAACATTTTCTAATTGCTGCTTCATTGGAGTAACTAACATTTCAGGATATGCCATAATTGAAAGTATTATTTTAAAAAGTGAATACAAAGAATGAAAAACTAGATGAACTCTTCAAGCATCAGGCCAAAAAAAAATGCCTGAAACAATGGCAGACTTAAAATTTTACAAACTACTAATAAAAATACTTAAGTTTATTTTTATAATCAGACGAATACACCTAATTTTGCCCCAATTTAATAAAATAAACATGTCAGAAGCAAAAACACAACTGCCTTACAAAGTAAAGGACATTACACTATCGGAATGGGGTCGTAAAGAACTTCGTTTAGCAGAAGCAGAAATGCCAGGTTTAATGGCTATTCGTAAAGAATACGGACCTACTCAACCGCTTAAAGGTGCTCGTATTGCAGGTTGTCTTCATATGACAATTCAAACTGGAGTTTTAATTGAAACTTTGAAACATTTAGGTGCTGAAGTAACATGGAGTTCATGTAATATTTTCTCTACCCAAGACCATGCCGCTGCTGCAATTGCTGCTGCAGGTATTCCTGTTTATGCTTGGAAAGGTCAAAATGAAGAAGAATTTGATTGGTGTATTGAACAAACATTGTTTGCATTTGAAGGTGGCCAACCTTTGAATATGATTTTAGATGATGGTGGTGATTTAACCAATATGGTTTTAGACCGTTACCCTGAATTAGTTGGTGAAATTAAAGGATTGTCAGAAGAAACTACAACTGGTGTTCACCGTTTGTATGAGCGCATGAAAAAAGGCACCTTACCTCTTCCTGCTATCAATGTAAATGATTCTGTTACTAAATCTAAATTTGATAACAAATACGGATGTAAAGAATCTTTGGTTGATGCAATTCGTCGTGCAACAGATATTATGATGGCAGGTAAAGTTGCTGTTGTTGCTGGTTACGGAGATGTAGGTAAAGGTTCTGCAGAATCTTTACGTGGTGCAGGTGCACGTGTATTGGTTACTGAAATCGATCCAATTTGTGCTTTACAGGCAGCAATGGATGGTTATGAAGTAGTTACTATGGAAGATGCATGTTCAAGAGCTAACATTTTTGTAACAGCTACAGGTAATGTGAAAATTATCACTGATCGTCATTTCAAAGCTATGCGCGATAAATCTATCGTTTGTAATATTGGTCACTTTGATAATGAAATTGATATGGCTTGGATGAACAATACTTATGGTTCAACTAAGTTCACAGTTAAACCTCAGGTTGATGTTTACAATGTTGATGGAAATGAAATCATTATTTTAGCTGAAGGTCGTTTAGTAAACTTAGGTTGTGCTATGGGTCACCCAAGTTTTGTAATGAGTAATTCATTCTCAAACCAAACTTTGGCTCAAATTGAATTATGGACAAATACATCTGCTTATGAAAACAAAGTATATGTATTGCCTAAACATTTAGATGAAAAAGTAGCTGCTTTGCATTTAGAACATATTGGCGCAAAACTCACTATTTTGGATACTGAGCAAGCTGATTACATTGGCGTTAAAGCTCAAGGTCCTTTCAAATCTGATATGTACCGTTACTAGTACTTGACGATTTCTTAATAATTTAAAGCCGGTTTGTTATTACGAACCGGCTTTTCTATTTTTATTCAATGAAAAAATCAATCTTTCTGGGTTTAGGTATCGCAAGTTCATTAATTTTCTCATCTTGCTGTGATGAAAGAACACTTTATTGCAGCCCTGGTGATGAAGTAATAAAAAGTAGCTTACCCTATTTAGCTGGTCAAACATTAATATATCAATCAGAATCCGGCAAAAAGATTTATGTTGAAATGACAGCAAGAACCGGAAGCAAAGGTTATGCCTATGAAACATCTTGTAAAATCATGAAAAATGACAATGATGCCTGTGAACCTTCAGTATCAATTTTTGGAAAAGTAATAGATAGTTTTAATGTTTTTGGTGTTTATGAAAGAATGTTTTTTGCATCACTTACAAAACGCCAATATGCTGAGGATAAAGAATTCTATTCATTTTCAGCATTTGGGAACCGCTCAAGTATCTGGTTTACGGACAATTTAAATGAAAATAAAACAGCAGGCATTGATACGAAATTTTTTGTTCTT
>JBIPMI010000414.1:0-6273 GCA_044369215.1 Bacteroidia bacterium
CGTTACAGCACTCCAATCTGCGGTAAAACCAGCAGCAGTTATTAAACTAACAGCATTTAGGGATGGAACATTTGGTATAGTAGGAATAGTTAAATTAAGGTAATCTGAAGTACATGAAGTACCATTTGCTCTTAATCTGGCATAATAAGTAGTACCAGCATTTAATCCGGTAAGATTAGCCGAATTACCTGAAACAGTAATATTATTATAACCTGGTAAATAAGTATTAAATGATGAGCTAGTTGAAACTTCTAAAGAATAACTAACCGCATTTAAGCTTGTACCCCAATTCAAATCAAATGCAGAAGTTGAAATATTTGAAGAAGTAAATGAAGAAGGATTGTCAACAGCTGGATTTACAACAATATCAACTTTAGATCTTGCACCAAAACATAATTCTTGCACCTCTATATTATGAAAGTAATTATAAGAAGTAGCTATAGGGCCACCATCAAAACCAGAAGTAATAACCCCATAAGTTCCTAAGTTATTAAATGCAGCTTGAGTATAATCAACTCCTGTAGTAATACGATTAACAGATTGTCCAAAGCTAGCCAACAATCTGTAAGTATTACCAGCAGTAATACTAAAACCTAAATCCAAAGTATACCAACTTGCCGTAGCGCCTTGCACAATATCAATATTTTTAGTCTCTAATGTATTTCCTGTTGCATTATCAATCAAAGTAACTATTACACTATTTGTAACGCTAAGCGTAGGGCTATAATATTGAGCAGAAACCAGATTAAATGATTTAGAAGCAGAAAAAACAATACCTCTATTATTTAATGCACCGGTTGCAGCTGGAATTGAAGTATTACCCAAGCCAGTTTGAGAGCCTAAAACCTGCATAGCAGAAACATAGAAACTACTGTCTTGAGTTACAATTGCAGAGAAGCTATTACCAAAACCCAAAGGAGTTGAAGAAACATTTGTTTCAAACCAAACCAGACTATCTGTTGGACTAGTCCTAGTTGCAGAAACTGTTGCAAGACCCGAACCACATCTTGAGGTGTTATTCACACTTGCAGGAACAGGGTTATTAACAGTGAATGACAAATTAGAACATCCGGTAGCACTTCCATTTACGTTTGCAGGAACAATCTTCCATGAGTAAGTTCCAGTTGTTAAACTTGAAGGTGTAAAAGTTAAGCCCGCTTGTGCGGAAGAGACAAGTGTAGTAGGAGTCACCGAACCGGCATCAAAATAAACATCATATGCCGTTGCTCCTGAAACTGCTGTCCAGCTTAAACTTGAAATACTAGAATAACAATTAGAAACTCCATTTGTAGGGTTCGATGAAGATACGCATGAAGGAAGTACTTCAGTAAAAGACCAATTAGAAGAACCTGTGGAACTTCCATTTATATTCTGAGGAACAACTTTCCAAACATAAGATCCCAAACTAACACTCGAAATATTATAAGAAGTATCAACTTGATTTGAAGATACTAATGTAGTAGGAGTTCCTGTTCCAGAATCAAGATAAACATCATATCCGGTAGCACCGATAGATTTATTCCATGTCAATCTTAAATTAGTAGCAATGGCAGTTGAAGCACCATTTGCAGGAAAACCTATTGTACTTGGAGCCGGAGGATTGGTATTAAATGTATCTATTGTACAACCAGATGGAGAACCCACGGAATTAGCAGGAACAACTCTCCAATAATATGTAGAATTACTTGAAAGTAAACCACTCAAATTCACAAACGTATCGGTAATTGCTGTTGCAATTTGTGTAGTTGGAGGACTAGTATTATCGAGGTAAACAGTGTAACTAGTAGCAAAATTAGCTGCTCTCCACTGTAAAAATGAACCAGAAAATGGTTCAGAAGAATTAGATGCAGGAAGAGTTGGAGTAACACAACTTGGCATATCAGCTCTTACACAAACTGAATAATTACCATTAGCTGCACCAATTCCTGAATGATAAACTCTGAAATAATAAGTTGTATTAGTAGATAATGCATTTGAAGAATAAGCTTCTACTCCTCCATTACCTGTTGAATTCAAACAAGTAATTGATGTTAAAGAACCAGGAGTACCACTAAATAACTGAAGTACAGGATTAAAGGTAGTAACACCAGTAGCACTAACATAATAAGTTAGACCAGCTGTTGAATTAGTAGTAAATGAATACCACATATCGTCATCAGGAGTACCTGCAGTTCCGGCATTACAAACTGTAATTGAAGAAGTAGCTGTGGCAGCTAATGAATTAGGCAAACCACTTAAAGTTGGCACACATGTACCACCAACTGTCAATGCAATAGCACCTGACGGATCATCATTTAATGGAGCTGGAATTACTTCACTTACGCAAATTCCAAATTCACCAGAAGAAGAAGAACCAGCAGCTGCGTCATAAACTCTTACAAAATATTGACCCGCTGGTAATACAAAGTTTGAAATTGTTTCAGTTAATCCCGCGCCAGCTGCATTTACACAAGTAACCGGAGTATTCGTGTTGTCTAAAACCTGAACAACTGCATCATAACCATTCACTGGAGTTACTACAATTTGGTAGTTTACCGAACCTGTTGAAATGAAACTGAAGAATACATCATCATCTGCATTACCGGGAGTGGTTGCAGAACATGCAGTCAAACCTGTAGACGCAGTAGCACCTTTGCTTGAATACAATATTCCACAGTAATCAGAACATGGTTGAGGGTTTGGTGTCAATGGAATTGCAGTTGCAATTTCATTATTAGGCACTACAAACGCACCTGGATCAGTACCAGCAATAAAAGTAGCAGTAGGTACAAAAGTATATCTTGTATAACATGCAGGAGTTAAACTTAAAGTGTTAACACCCGTTGTTGTCCAAAAATTCACGTCATGATCATACTTTAAATTAAGTCTGTCAGAAACTCCAGTATTTGCTGGGTTGGTTCCATTATAACCTATAGTATATGACCTGATTCCATAAGCTGTATTGTTTACACTTCCATCATAACCTTGCATATTTCCATAATTATACTCAATTGAATTATCTAATTCATGCAAAACAATTTGGAAATTAAAATTAGGTGCAGCATACTGGTATGCTTCTATCTCCGCCCATTCAATAATAATATCTGCTGTTCCAGAACCCAAAGTACCATTTACTTGATACCTCATACAAGAATTATAGTTTGCTGTCAAGCCTCCTTTAATATACAAATCATCCCAGAATGGAGCCAAAACTAAATTCTGACCAGTAGCAGTAATATCATTGGTCCAAGAATTAGAAGTTGTAGAAGTATTAAAAGACATCCAACCGTTGGTACAAGCTTTAAAACCAGTAACAGCTTGACCCATATATCTAAAAGTTGTTCCGGTTAACGAAACAGCATTTGTAATTCCATCATCAACACTTGCTAAACCAGTATAAGTAGAACCAGTAGACATAATTGAGGTATAAGTATTACCCGATGATTTTGAAATATTGTACTCACAAAAAGTTGCTGTTACAGAAGGATTATTAGAAGTTGTGCTATTAGAAGGAGTGCTTGCATTACAAGTTACTCTACACTGGTAAAAAACAGTTCCGGCAGTACTTGGAGCAAAAGTATAAGATGCACCGGTTGCACCTGCTATGTTAGAATATGTTCCAGTCTGTGTGCCAGAAGACAACCATTGATATGTATTACCAGTACCAACAATTGTAGAACCTGTTAAAGTTAAAGTAGTTGAAGAATTTGCACAAACAGAAGCTGAAGAAACACTTACTGTTCCGGCATTTGGAAAAGTACAAGAATATGAAGGAACTCCATCAAACTCATCAGCTCCAATATCCGAACTTAATGCCCCACCATTTGTAGAACCAGTCGGGCCAGGTCTAACATTTCCATCGATATCAGTGGTAATTCCTGAAACATTTGAACCTGCTGACTCTAATTGACTAGCAACGCCTGAAGTTACATGCAAATCAACAGCAGAAGAGTTACCAGTTGCATTTATAAATCCAGGATCAATAGTTACTGAACCTGCGTCTTTTGCTGTTGCCGCTTGGAAAGTTGATAAACTTGAGTAATTAACACTATTGAATCTGGCACTGAAAGTTCCTCCTGTAAAGTAATCATTATTGTCTAAAGTTAAGCCAGTTAATGTTACTGGTAAACTAATTGAAAAATGAAGACCAGTTCCCGCTCCATTTGCTCTCACATTCATTAGAATGTTGTTTCTATAAATTCTTGTTCCGGCAGTTGCACTTGTGGATATTCCAAAAGTATTATTAGTACCTGTTAAAACACCTGTTCCACCAATATAAATACTGTTGAAATAAATTCCATGATTAGAAGCACTGCTACTTTGGTTAATTCCATTGATTATTATGTTTGAAGTTATGCTGCTTCCGCTTGCATCAATTCCTAAGCGAATCATG
Source organism: Bacteroidia bacterium (assembly GCA_044369215.1). Lineage (GTDB taxonomy): Bacteria > Bacteroidota > Bacteroidia > UKL13-3 > UKL13-3 > CAISCU01. The sequence goes on from JBIPMI010000414.1 coordinate 4,373, forward strand.
TTATTAAAAATCATTGTATTACCAGCATCGGCTAAATCAATTCCATGAAGAGTTCCTCCAGTCGTTGTCTCGTTAAGAGAATGCAGAATATTATTTCTGATTTGATTCGTTCCGGTAGTCGGTCCACTATAATAAATAGCGGCAACATTTGATGCGGCCGAACCAGTATTACTTAAGGAATGAATTGCATTACTTGAAACTATTTGTCCGCTTACAGTTGACGAAGATGAAAGTCCAATAACAGAAGCACTTCCTGCTACACTTGTAGATGAAGAAGTTGTGCTCAAATTAAATATTGAATTTGCGTTAAAAGTATTTGAACCTGAACTTGCACTAATCCCAACTACAGTTGCACTGCTTCCTGTTCCTAAGTTTGAAATATTACTAACTGTGTTATTTGAGATTACATTCGAACCTGTTGTTGATGTGCTAATTATACCAGTGTAACTTGTATTACTTGCATTAGCGTTAGATGCATTAGTAATTCCATTAATAGTATTATTGGTGATAGTAACTCCTGCTGTTCCTAAAGAGGAATTATTAATACCTGAAAAAGAGCCTCCAGAAGTTGTACTTAAATTACTTAAATTTCTAATTCTGTTAAAACTTACGGTCGATGCTAATGAATTTGAAGTGGTTATGCCATTTAAAACAGGAGAAGTTGCGGTAGATGCCGCAAGAATTTGTATACTATTTGAAACAGTTTCACTACCAATTAAATTGCCATAAACGCTTCTGGAAGTTGGTGAAGCTCCTGCATCAAAAATTCCTTGAATTGTAGGGATTCCTGTTCCTGAAGTTAAGTTAATGCCTCCAATTGAATTGTTGCTTAAAATTGTACCGGTTCCAAATAATCTTATTCCTTGAACACTATATGAATTTATGCCTGTTGAAGTATTGATTACAATTGAACCATTTGAAGCAGAATCTCCAATAATATTACCTAAAGAAGATGAAACACCTCCAACATTTACTAATCCGCCTAATACTCTAATCCCTACAAAAGTTAAATCTGATGCCGCTGGTACAACAGTTAAACCAATTCCCTTAATAATATTTCCACTAATAGTTGAGATAGTATTTGTTAAAGCAGGTGTTGTTAGTCTAATCCCTTCAAATTTTATAGCTCCTGTTGATGTAAAAGTAACATTTGATCCTGAAGCATTCGCTGCATTTGTACCAATTTTATTATTTGTTATAATATAACCGGTTCCTGTTCCTGCAGCATCAATCCATAACGGAATTACTGTTCCTGCACCTGAACCAAAGTTAATATTAATTACAGAATACAATGAGTTATCATTAATAGTCCATGCAGTAGAACCACTTTGAATATTTACACCATACAATGTGGTTTTGATTTCATTTGAGCTAATTGTGTTGCTTGAATTTTCAAAACCAACTGTACCAGCGCTATAAAAACCATTGTTTGTAATATTGGTTGAATCAAAGTATCCATCTAATACATTGCTAGTAAAAGTATTATTACTGTTTCCAACGGAGTTGGTTGTAGAGAATAATACCATTCCCGATGCTCCACCAATTCCACCCGAGCCATTAATTTTTAATGCTTGAAAAGTATTGTTAGTCGCACCATTAATCAATCGGATACATGAAGCTGTCGTACTCGGAGTTGCAGCCGTTGCTGCGTTTTGAATAACCAATTTTCTATTAGTTAATGAACCAGTTCCACCAGGACGGCCATCAATAATAAAATATTTAGCTCCTTGTAAATCTAAAATTGCTCCATTTGCTGCAGTACCGCCAATTACTAAATCAGTGGAAACCGAAGATGCCGGTCTTATGGTAATTGTATTGGCTAAACTAGAACCAGAAACATTGCCTAAAATAATAGGGAATGTTTCACCTGCACTTGTATAGTTAGATGCCAATTCAATAAC
>JBIPMI010000186.1:0-6215 GCA_044369215.1 Bacteroidia bacterium
TTTTACAAGCTCCTTTTGGTGCAGGTAATTCAAACGATTGGGTGCTACTTCCAATTGTTGAAGCTTGAGCATCAAGCACACTAAGAGGTTTAGTTCTTGCAGCCATAATTCCTCTCATATTAGGAATACGTGGTTCAGTTAACTCTTTTTGAGCACTAGCAACAAATGGGAAATTACATGAAAGCTTTTCTTTTCCTCCATCAATATCTCTTTCCATGGTTGCAGTATTTCCATCAACTTCAATACTCGTAATTACATTTACACTAGGCCAGTTTAATAGAGATGCTAAAATTCCTGAAACCATTCCTCCATTGTAGTCAATGCTTTCTCTTCCTGTTAAAATCAAATCAAATCCCAGAGAGCCGGCATAATTTGCGATTTGTTCTGCCACGAAATAAGCATCTGCCGGTTCAGCGTTTATTCTTACTGCATCATTAGCTCCAATGGCTAATGCTTTTCTAATACTTGGCTCTGTTTCGGCTAAACCTACATTAATTGCTGTTACAGTTCCTCCAACTTTTTCAGTTATTTCCAAAGCCTTGGTTAAGGCAAGTTCGTCATAAGGATTAATGATGAATTGTACTCCTTGAGTATTAAATTTTGAGTTGTTTTCTGTAAAAGAAACTTTCGTAGTTGTGTCAGGCACATTGCTGATGCAAACAAGAATTTTCATATGGATAAATTATTCGATTTCAAATAGTAAAATTTGACTTTAATTGAGTCAAATGTGTTGCAAATAATTATTTTTTTTTCAATTTGAGTAACCATATTCTCCCCAAAAGAATAATTATTCATAAAATTACACTAAAATAGTTGAAATTATAGAAATGGAATTGATGAACAGAAAGGGAAAATTGTTGGAAATGTTATTGCAAAGTCCTGAGGATGTGTTTTTAAACTATGCAATTGCAATGGAGTATAAATCAGAAGGGAATTTGAAAGAATCAATTTCTTTTTTTGAAAAATGTATTCAAATTCAATCAAATCATACGCCTTCAATGTATCAGCTTGCGCTTATTTTTGAAGAAATGGGAGATTCTGAAAAGGTTTTATCAATTTTAAATACCGGAATTGAAATTCTTAAAACCACAAAAGATTTAAAATCATTAAATGAATTTCTATCCTTAAAAGAAATGAATTCTGATTTTTAGTAGTTACTTCTTCGAATATCCGCATGTTTTACCTTATTTGTTTTAGAAAAACTCTTGCCATTTAACAATAGATATATGCCTTTAAAAAAAGGCAAGATGAATTAAAAATGGAATCCCGTTTTTTCTGAAATTTCCTAAAATCCAGAATGGATGACATGATTATAGCAAATAAAAATGAATGAATTAACCTAACCTCCAGACAGACGCGAACCGAAGGTTCGCGTCTGTTTTAGCCTGGTTTGATGATGTTATTAAATTCACTGGTAAAGTAACAGATATTCCTATTCACTTTTAGCTTTCTATTAAACCCAGCTTTTAACTTGTTTGGGGTTGATTGACACCTGCTCAAGTAGATTTTTAGTAAGACTATGATTTATTTACACTTGTTTTAGTTGTTTTTAAACAACTGAAAACCAGCATTTGCGTAATTCTTGAGACAAAATGACATTGTAAAACAATTTTCAATGAATTGATTCTCGTCATTTTTTCATTAATTGGTTTAAGTTTTGCAGCTTAAACTAGATTTAAATACATTAATGAAGAATTTTATACTGTTTCTCACAATTTTGATTTGGGCTTCTTGCGGCGGTGAACAAGGTGCAACTTTAGGGGTTTTACATAGCGATGCTCCTGTTGTAGAGAGTGATTCTGCAATGATTGCGAATTCATATAAAGTTGTAAGTTTTGATAAGTTCGTAGAAAAGCCAATTTTAGCTAAAGTTTGGGTTGATACAACTGTTCATTTTAACTTTTCAGACCCTGCTGAAAAAGATAAATTCAAGATTAAAATTGTAGGCGATCAATATTATGATGCCATCGTTTACTTTTGGGTAGTTCGTAAAGACAGAAGTTTAATTTTTTCAGACTCATTTCCGCTCATAGATGCATTATCCATTGCACTTGATGGAGGTGGGCATTATGGAACTGATTCTCAAAAAGAGAGATTTGTAAGAAGATATGTCGATGGATTTTTAGATCCAGAAAATATCAACGGAGCCATATTAGATGAATCAGCTAATTTAGTTGAAGAATATAAAGTTCATCCAAATTTTGAAAACTTAATTGCTGATAGCGCATACAAAACCTTTAGTTATGCCAAAAAGAAAAACAGCGAAACTTTAATCTCTTTTAGCCCTGTTCAAAAACAGGCAATGGTTTATTATGAATACTAGTTTTTACTAATATTCACCTTATAAATTAACATTTGTTTCTTGAATTAGAACGGAGCAATTGGCGGAATTCCACCCATAGAATCGTCTTCTTCTGTATGCATATCATTTAACCTTGAACTCATGGTAATAACACCAGGATTGTCAACCAAATCATTGTTATTATCGAAGGCATACTGATCTTCCATCAAATCTGTGAATTTCGTATAATCGTTCAAAAATCTCAAACGAATATTATCTAAGGCACCATGACGGTTTTTGGCAATCATTACCTCTGCCTGACCACTTGTTGGTGTTCCATCTTCCCATTCCGCTAATTGATAGTATTCAGGTCTGTAAATAAACATTACCATATCTGCATCCTGCTCAATGGAACCAGATTCCCTTAAATCCGATAACATAGGGCGATTGGAAGCAGATCTTCTTTCTGTTTGACGACTTAACTGAGAAAGTGCAATAACAGGAACGTCTAATTCTTTAGCCAATGCTTTTAACGAACGTGAAATATAACTCACCTCTTGTTCACGATTTCCGTTTTTATTGCCAGTATCATCACCTCTCATTAACTGAAGGTAATCGATAACCACCATTGAAATGTCGTTTTGTTGTTTCATTCTGCGGCATTTGGCACGCAATTCAAAAACAGATAGGGCAGGGGTATCATCAATCAAAATTGGGGCTTCACTTAAGGCAGCAATTTTTGCATTTAATTGCTCCCACTCATAATCTTTAAGTTCACCTGTTCTAAGTTTATGACCGGATATTTCTGCCTCAGAACTAATCATCCTGCTCACCATTTGTTTGTTACCCATCTCCAGAGAGAAAATAGCAACACCTCTAGGTGTTTCATCTTTCCCTAAGCCTTCAAATGATGCATTTCTGGCCACACTTAATGCAAATGCAGTTTTACCCATACCGGGCCTTGCTGCTACAATAATTAAATCGGAGCGTTGAAAGCCAGCTGTAATTCTGTCTAGTTTAGTAAAACCTGAAGGAATTCCGGTGTATTTACCGGTTTTTAACTTCATGTCCTCTATATCTTTTAAGGTTTGTTTTACAACAGCATTCATGCTTAAATAAGCACGTTTGATATTACCCTGAGAAAGATCAAATAATTTTTTTTCTGCCGAATCAAGCATGTTAAAGGCATCGGCACTGTCTTCAAAAGCTTCTGTCTGAATTTCACCTGAAATTCTAATGAGTTCTCTTTGAAGGAATTTTTCGGCAATAATTCTTGCGTGGTATTCAATATTAGCAGCAGATGTAACTCTGTTTGTTAACATTGTTATATAATAAGCTCCTCCAACTATATCTAACTGACCTTTTTTTCTAAGTTCAGATGTTACTGTTAGGATATCAATGGGTTCAGCTTTTCCAAAAAGTACAACAATTGCTTCATAAATCATGGAATGAGAGTCTTTGTAAAAACTCTTAGGAGATAAAACCTCAGCAACAACAGTAATTGCATGTTTTTCAAGCATTAATGCTCCTAAAACAGCCTCCTCAAGGTCAATTGCCTGTGGAGGCAATTTTGCTCCGTCAGGTAATGTACTTTGTCTGATTAAGGGTTTTTTCTTCTTCGAATCCGATTTATAATTCTCTTCCATTTTTTTTCTTTGGGGGTCTAAAGATACGAAAGGAATCGGCTCTTTTTATTTTATTAAGTGATGCACATTTTTAAAAAACATCTTGATAAGCTGTGGAAAAGCTAAGAGTTTTTTTGGTGATGCTTGATTATCAGATTTGAGTTACGCACAATTTAAAATAAGTTTCATTTTTAAGCTTTGTTTTATTAAATAAAAGTACACTGAAATTGAAGCTATCTTTTTTAATTCACAAAAGCTGTTGGTTTTTTTGATTTGTTTATTTCAGGTTATGATTATCCGCTTCTTTACCTAAAAACAATTTTATTGAAACTTTATTGCTGATTATTATTCGTTAAAATCAAACTAAATCTCAAAAATGAAATATGATTAGCATGATGTTTCTTTGAGCAAGTTCTTAAAATCCAGAAAGGATAACATGATTATAGAAAATAAAATAAAGAAAAACCCGACCGCTAACTCTGCACCACGCGGACCGAAGGTCTGCGTGGTGCAGAGTTAGCGGAATTCATTTCGAGCATTTTTCTATAAACATGAGACCACCTATCAGGGTCTTAAAACTCATAAAATAGAAAAATTTTGTATTAAAACTCTTTGATAATATTTTTCAAAAAAGCTAAGAATTATGAAAATTACTTCTGGTAAACATGCGGATATTCGTTTTCAGGTTTATCAATATCTATATCCTAGCGGTACAATTTTTTAACTAGGCTAAGCCGGAAGTAATAAACTACTATCGCCATAACTTAAAAAGCGATAGTTTTCTTTCAAAGCTGTTTCGTAAATATTTTTCCAGTATGAACCTACCAATGCAGATACCAATAGTAATAATGTGCTTTGTGGTTGATGAAAATTGGTAATAAGTCCTTTTATGATTTTGAATTGATAACCAGGTGCAATCATTAGTTCAGTTGTGCCACTTAGTTCTTTAAAATTATTTGATTCTAACTCTAAAATCAAAAATTCCAAAACCTCTTGCATACTATAATTACATTCAAGTTCATAAGGATCCCATTGTTTTACTAGTAGTTCATGGCATTTAGCCTGAGCATTTTTTACTTTTAAAGCATGCCAGAACAAACTTTCAAGACTTCTGCAACTGGTAGTTCCAACAGCAATAATTGGATGTTGATTTTTTAACTGTTCAAGAATCTGTTTTATATTTTCTAAACTAAAAATTACTGTTTCTCTGTGCATCAAATGCTCTTCCATTTTGCTTGCTGAAACAGGTTTAAAAGTTCCTGCTCCTACATGTAAAGTGAGTTCTATTTTTTTATGTTGATTTGAGATTAATTGCTGAATAATTTCTTCTGAAAAATGAAGCCCTGCTGTTGGTGCAGCTACCGAGCCCATATTTTTAGCATAAATAGTCTGGTATCTTTCTTCATCTGATGCTTCCGTTTCGCGATTTAAATAGGGAGGAATTGGTAAAATTCCGGCAGTATCCAATATTTCAGAAAAACTTATAGATGTTTGATCCCAGGAAAATTCGATGATGTATTTCCCATCAAAATTGTCTTTTAATTCACAATAAAAATTGATTTGAGTTCCATTTATTTCTAAAACTCTATTTAGTTTACCACTTTTCCATTTTTTTGCATTGCCAATCATACAAACCCACTGACAGCTTGTTTGACTTGCAAAAGATTCTTCATAATTAGAAGGTTTGTAAGGGTCGAGACAAAATACTTCTATCAACGCTCCACTTTCTTTTCTGAAAAACAACCGGGCATGAATAACCTTGGTATTATTAAATACCAAACACGATTTTTCAGGAAGAAAATCACCTATATTTTTAAATTGTTCATGTTGAATTTTTCCATCTTTATATACTAAAAGTTTACTTAGACTTCTTTCTTCAAGCGGATATAGGGCAATTTTTTCTTCAGGTAAATGATAATTGAAATCTATAATAGAAAGATTTTTTGGATTCATTCAACAAGTTATTATTTACCTGAAAAGTTTGCTTTTCTTTTTTCGACAAAAGCATTCATTCCCTCTTTTTGATCTTCTGAAGAGAAAGTTAAATAGAAATTTTTTCTTTCAAAATATAAACCTTCCTGTAAACCGGTTTCAAATGATTTTAAAACACTTTCTTTCGCAAGACGCAAAGCAATCGGACTCATAGCAGCAACTTCTGAAGCTAATTTTAAAGCTTCATCTAAATAAACCTCATCAGGAACAACTCTATTAATAAGACCCGCTTTTTGTGCCTCTTCAGCAGAAATAAATTTCCCGGTTAAAACCATTTCCATAGCTAAAGCCTTTCCAACAGCTCTGGTAAGGCGTTG
>JBIPMI010000188.1:0-6166 GCA_044369215.1 Bacteroidia bacterium
GGAGCAGATGTTTATGTGATTAACACCTGTTCCGTTACAGATCATGCTGATAAAAAATGTAAGAAAATTGTTAAAGAAGCATTACGTCATAATTCAAATGCATTTGTAGCTATTATTGGTTGTTATGCCCAGTTAAAACCACAAGAAATTGCAGGTATTCCGGGTGTTGATTTGGTTTTAGGTGCAGCTGAAAAATTCAATATCCAAAATTTTCTGGGTGATTTATCCAAAAAAGAAACAGCAGAAGTTCATGATGGAAAAATAAAAGAAGTTTTAGATTACCATGCTTCTTATTCCATTGGCGACAGAACCCGTACCTTTCTAAAAGTTCAGGATGGTTGCGATTATTTCTGTTCATTTTGTACCATTCCTTTAGCCAGAGGCAAAAGTAGAAGTGATACCATCGAAAATACCGTTAAACAAGCTATAGAAATTGTTAATCAAGGAACTAAAGAAATTGTTCTGACAGGCGTAAATACAGGAGATTTTGGCATTCAAAATGGAGAAACTTTTTTTGGCTTGCTTCAGGCTTTAGAAAATGTTGATGGATTAGAAAGAATTAGAATCAGCAGTATTGAACCAAATCTTTTGTCTGATGAGATTATCGATTTTGCTGCTACTTCTAAAAAAATTGTACCACATTTTCATATTCCATTACAATCCGGTTCAGATGAAATGCTGAAATCAATGAGGAGAAAATACTTAAGTGATTTATATGCATCAAGGGTGAATCGTATCAAAGAAAAAATGCCTCATGCTTGCATTGGTGTGGATGTAATAGTTGGATTTCCGGGAGAAACTGATGAGGAGTTTGAAATAACCTATAAGTTCTTAACTGATTTAGATATTAGCTATTTGCATGTTTTTACTTATAGTGAACGTCCAAATACAACCGCCTATAAAATGCCTGGAAAAGTAAGAATGGGAATTAGGGCTGAAAGAAGTAAAAGACTTCATATCTTAAGTGATAAAAAACGACATTTCTTCTACGAACAAAATATAGGAAAATCATATCAGGTTTTGTGGGAAGCAGAAAACGATAATGATACCATGTATGGTTTTACAGAAAACTATATCAAAGTAAAAACCAATTACGATCCAATGTTAGTGAATGAAATTACGCCTGTTGAATTAACTAAAATTGATGAAGACATGGTTGTTAAAACCAAAATTTTAAGTCTGGTTTATTAATAATAAGAGCTTGTTTTAAGGCAAAAAATGAAGGACTTTAGAATCAAAAAATATATTTTTCTCAGGTACTTGTACAAATAAAAAAGAGGCTGTTTCACCAAGTGAGACAGCCTCTTTTTTAGAATTTATTGACCTACAATTTCACCTTCATCATGAGCTAGAATGAGTAACCCAGTTCTGATTTTTGGTTCTATCCAGGTTGATTTTGGCGGCATAATTAAATTATTCTCTGCAATATCTTTTACTTCTTCAATTGAAGTTGGGAAAAGTGTGATTGCTAAATCAAATTCTCCTGAATCAACTGATTCCTGTAAATGCCCAATCCCTTTACCACCATCCATAAACGATAATCTGTGATCTGATTTACTATCGCTAATTTCAAATATGTTTTTAAGGATATATTCTTCAACTATGCTAACGTCGAGAAGCTGAAGAATACCTGTTAATTTCGATTTAATTTCAGGTTTTAAACTTAGTAAATAAGCTTTGTTCTGAAAGTAAATTCCAAATTCACCTTTGTTTAAGGGCTGAACAGGAAGAGAACCTGATGGCAAAAGATCAAAACTCAATTTCAACTTATCTAAAAAATTCGATGCATTAACTCTTGTTTTATCTTTAACCAATCTATGGTATTCATAAATAGTAAGTTTACTAAAAGGAATCAAACAAACAGGAAAGTAATGGTAAGATTCATTTCCGTTGCCATTGCCTTTTTGTGCTATCATTCTTTCACCATAAGCAGCAGAACCTGCAGATCGATGATGACCATCAGCAATATATAAATAAGGAATATTAGAAAACCTTTGTTCAATTAATTCAATATCACTTTGTTTACTTACAACCCAAAGATTATGTTTCTTTTGATCTGTGCTGATGAAATTATATTCAGGAACATGTTTTTGAATATATTGATCGATTAATAAATCAATTTGTTGATCATCTGGGTAAGTTAGTAATACTGGGTTTCCTAAAGAATTATAAAACTGAATATGACTTGCAATTTCGTTTTGCTTTTCTGTTAGTGTATTCTCGTGTTTAAGAATTTTATTGTTTAAATAATCTTCAACTGAAGCTGCAGCAATAATTCCGGTATAAGCATGACTCCCAACAATCATTCTATAAATATAAAACGATGGTGTTTGGTCTTTTACCAAAACCCCATCAGCTTTAAATTTATTAAGGTATTCTAATCCAATAGCAAAATGCTTTTCCGGATTTTTCTTTTCACCTTTAAAATGAAGATATGGCTTCACTACATGCAAATAAGAATTAGGATTAGTCTTAATTTCAATTGCAGCTTGTTCTTTTGAACCAGAATCAAAAGGCTGACAAGAAACCTGTCCGGCCTTTTCTTTAGCAGGCCTTAGAGCCGCAAAAGGTTTAATTACAGCCATATAATTTTATTAGGCATTCTTGAAAAATTCAATCACCTTTTCAGCCAATTCAATACTGATTCTGTTTTGCGCTTCTTTTGTAGAACCACCAATATGTGGACTCAAAGAAACATTTGGATGTTCAAGAATAGCTAGATTAACAGGTGGCTCTTTTTCAAAAACATCAAGTCCGGCAAAAGCTACTTGACCAGAATTCAATGCATCCAATAAATCTGATTCTGAAATTACACCACCTCTTGAACAATTAATTAAGGCAACACCTTTTTTCATTTTAGCCATTTTAGCAGCATCAATTGGCGACTTATCTCCTTCATTAAATGGAATATGGAAAGTGATAAAATCACTTTGTGAAATTACCGATTGCTCACTAACTGTTTGAATTGGAACTTTCACTCTTGAATTTGTTCCTAACATTGGAAGATTTAAAATTACATCAACATTTGTGACATAGGGATCAAAAGCCAAAACCTTCATACCTAAACCAATGGCAATTTTTGCTACTTCTTGTCCAATTCTGCCAAAACCATAAATACCCATGGTTTTGCCTTGCAACTCAATACCATTTGAAGCAAGTTTTTTCATATCACCAAACTTAGCATTACCTTCAACAGGCATCACTCTATTGGTTTGTTGAATGAATCTGGCTCCTGAAAATAAATGTGTAAAAACCAATTCAGCAACACTCACTGATGAAGATGCCGGAGTATTTACAACTTTAATTCCTTTTTGCTTAGCCGCTTCCAAATCAATATTATCTAAACCAACACCTCCCCTTCCAATTAACTTTAAATTTGGACAAGCTTCTATAATATCCTTTCTGATTTTGGTTGCAGACCGAACCAATACTGCATCATAATTTTTCAAAGCTTCTGCTAATTGTTCCTGAGGAACTTTAGTAGTTTCAACATGAAATCCGGCTGATTCTAAAATCGCTTTTCCGTTGCTATCAATGCCATCATTGGCAAGTATTTTTATCATAATAAGTTTTATTAAAGAAATATTAGGCTTTACTTTTTTCGAATTCCTGCATAACATTAACCAATGCTTGTACACTATCTAATTCAAGCGCGTTGTACATAGAAGCTCTTAATCCACCAACCGAACGATGTCCTTTTAATCCACTTAAATTATGAGATTTACATAATTTAAAGAACTCATCTTCCAAACTAGCATCATTTAAAACAAAATTCACATTCATTCTACTTCTGTCTTCAACAGCTACAGTTCCTTTAAACATGCTATTTCTATCGATTTCAGCATATAATAAATCAGCTTTTTCTTTATTTCTGATTTCCATTGCTTCTAAACCTACAGATTTAATCCAGCGAAGTGTGTGCATTGTAACAAAAATGGCAAATACACTCGGAGTATTGTACATACTTCCGTTTTCAATATGAACTCTGTAATCTAACATGGTTGGTATTTTTCGAGTTACTGTTGCTAATAAATCTTTTCTGATTACTACCAATGTAGTACCTGCAGGACCCATATTCTTTTGAGCACCTGCATATATCATCGCGAATTTTGAAGCATCAACAGGTTTGCTGAAAATATCACTACTCATATCACAAATCATAGGTACCGGAGATTCAGGAAATTCGAACATTTCAGTACCATAAATCGTATTGTTTGAAGTACAATGGAAATATTCAGCATCAGCAGGAATTACATAATCCTTAGGGATATATGAGTAATTTTTGTCTTCACTACTTGCTACAACATTAACATTTCCGAAAAAACCTGCTTCTTTTACAGCTCTTTTAGCCCAAACACCTGTATTTAAATAAGCAGCAGTTTTTCCTTCATTCAAAAAATTCATCGGAATCATGTCAAATTGCAGACTTGCTCCACCTTGTAAAAACACCACTTCATAGTCATCATTTAAATTAAGGAGTTCCTTAACCAACTGAGTTGCCTCTGTCACAACTGCCTCATATTCCTTACTTCTGTGACTAACTTCAATTAATGACAATCCGGTTCCAGAAAAATTCTGAAGGGCTTGAATGCTTGCTTCGATAGCTGAGGCCGGCAATATTGCAGGACCTGCCGAGAAATTGTGTACTTTGCTCATGTGTCTTTCGTTGGTAACTGCGAATTAAAGAAACACTATTCGATTTTTTTCAATAACAAATCATTTATTTTTGCTAAAACTTGTTAGTGGTTCCTAAAAAACAGACAGTTTAAATATAATAATTATGAAAATACATATTTTAATCGCTTTTATATTCTTATTTATAGGCAATCTGTCTTTTGCTCAAAGAAAGGTTAAACCATTAGATGAAGACTTAGCTAAGGAACAAAAAAAGTATGAAGACCCCTATGGAAAAGGTTTAAATTCTGAAAAATGGAAGTTTGGTGGAAACTTTACAGGTGGATTATCAAATGGTGGTGGAATGTTATTGATTCAACCTGCAGTTGGTTACAACATTAAACCAAAAACAATGTTGGGCGCAGGATTTACCTATATTTATTTCCAACAGAATTATGTAGGATTTAAATATAAGTCTAATATTTTCGGACCACAGATATTTGCTCGTCAAACACTGATTAACAATATCTTCTTACACACTGAATATAACCCTATAAGTTATCCTAAAATAATTGATAACAAAGGAAATACCAGAAGAGACTGGATTCAACAAACCTGGGTTGGCGGCGGATTAAATCCCGGAAAAGGCGCTTATTTTATGGTTTTATATAATGTTTTATACGATACCCAAAATACTTTTACCGGCTCTCCTTGGGATATTAGAGTTGGATTTTTCTTTTAGTAGAATAAAACTTTAATTGAAAATTCTTTTGAGAATGAACTTCCTTCAACTACATACTAGATAATATTTAACTATAAAAATATGCAAAGAAAAGTAGTTTTATATATCGCCACAAGCTTAGATGGCTTTATTGCTAAGCCTAATGATGAGCTCGATTTTCTTTCAATTGTAGAGCAAGAAGGACAAGATTATGGATACGCTGATTTCATAAAAACAATAGACACTGTAATTGTAGGGCGTAAAACTTATGATAAAGTAATTTCAATGGGTTTCGACTTTCCGCATGCAGACAAAGATTCTTATATAATAACTCGAACACCAAGACCAAATATTGGTTCAATTAAGTTTTATACTGATGATATTAAATCACTTATATATAAACTTAAATCAGAAAAAGGAAAAAATATATTCTGTGATGGAGGTGCAGAAATTGTCAACGAACTTTTAAAACACAATTTAATTGATGAGTTTATAATTTCAATCATTCCAATTTTAGTGGGTAATGGCACCAAACTTTTCAAAGACGACAGACCTGAACTAAAATTAGAACTAATTTCAACTAAACAGTTTGAAAGTGGATTAGTTCAACTTCATTACAAACGCTCTGAAAATTAAAGTTAATCCAAAATCTAAAGTTAATTCACGAAACAATAACAATCTTCTTTTTGCTTAAAAATCGTTTTGTTCAAATGTTTTTTTGAATACTTTAATTATATCTTTTCATCAACTGTTCGATAAAAAATAATCCGATTTGTGGCTTTAATACCAGGGTAAATATTAAACCATAAACAGCACCAAAAAAATGTGCAT